>CAZYHH010000034.1:0-16161 GCA_964647295.1 uncultured Pseudomonadales bacterium | reverse complement strand
GAGCCTTCGTCGCTCCACCAGGGCCTCATCAATTGTCAACGATTGGACATCATGAAAAGTCTGCAACCCTCTCAAGTAGGCTGAGGTCTCTGGCTTTACTACCTCATCTACCCCATCCAGAACCGAGCCACCCATCAGAATTTTGCCCCAGACCTCATAAACTCGATCGAGTTCAGGGGCTTCGACCTCCTCTACAAACCAACCTTTGTTTTTTAGTACGGATCCAGCCCTTTTGATTTCACTTTTTATCGCAGAAGGAATTTGATAACCCTCTATTTCGGTGATCAATGCAGCCTTGGGATTTTCTGGAATGTCGCCTTCTAAAGGCACATCCACCGATTGCGGGTCTTCTATGTGACGACCTGCTAAGACAGACAACCCAACACGTAAATCATTAACTGAGCGAGCCATTGGTCCGTCAGTCAAAAAAGCACCAGATATTCCCATGTCGACGGGCTCAATAGAAAACACGCAAGGTACCCGTCCAATCGAAGGTTTTAACGCGGCGATCCCACAGCAATAGGCTGGATTTCGTAGAGAGCCACCAATGTCATTGCCTAAACCGAAAGGCGTCATACCGGTCGCAAGCGCTGCCGCCTCGCCCCCACTCGATCCACCCGGGGTTAATCCTGCGTTCCAAGGATTGAAGGTTCTACCTCGTAAGGGATTGTCGGTATCAAGACGAGCACCCATCTCGGGTAGATTAGTTCTCCCAATGGGAATCGCACCGGCCGCGAGCATTCGGTCCACTATCGGAGCGTTTCGCTCCGGCATTGCGTCAGCTTGGACTGCTAAACCCTGGGTAGTGGGCGTGCCAACTAAATCGATATTCTCTTTAATCGTGAATGGCACCCCATGAAACGGTCGCTGTCGATCCTCTTGAGCGGCACTGTCGGCTCGACCTGCTTGCTCAAGTGCGGTCTCGCCAAGCATTACGGTAACCGCATTAATCTCCGGATTTATCTCTTCAATACGCTCGAGATGGGCTTCAACAACTTCTTTGCTAGAAACCTCGCCACTACGTATTAGCGCTGCCAACCTCGTTGCTGACTGCTCACATAGATTATTCATAACTCTTCTCCCAAATGCCTTCGACTCTACACATCCAGCACACTTTGAAACTAACTAGAAAGACTTAGCTCCAACCCAACTCATTCAGTGCCCAAGGCGCGTTCCAGACCTTGGTCATCAATCCCACTAGATTCTCGTCATTCATTTTTACCTATAGCCTAACCGGCGTCCCGTTGAAGTTTCAGCATTCGCTCGACCAACTCATCTTCATAACACTGAGGCATCTCATGTCCCGCTTTTTCAAGCGTCATCAATTCAGAACCCGGAATCACCTCAGCGAGACTCATGCCATGGGCATACGGGAGGATCGGGTCTTCCGTTCCATGAATCACCAACGTCGGTGTCATCGTCTTGGTTAACAGTGATCTGCGATCTGAGGGGGAAGAATTGTTAATGGCTAGAGTATGATTTATGGCCGCTGATAAATCGATCGCCTGATCGACTTCTACGGTCGCGATTTCTCTTTGTGCGACGGCATCAAATTCCTCCGCACTACCCGAGAGCATGCGAAATTGTTCTATTTTACGATCTATCATTTCCTCTCGAGACCCTGGGGGTGAAGCCAACAAACTCATCGACTTCTCCATCCAAGCTGGGTCAGGGCCAGGTAGATCGGCCGCACTTAGGCCTTCCTCGGTTACGCCGCCAGATAACGGAGAGGACATAATAATGGCAGCTGACTTCAGACGAGACGCATGTTGAAGCATGAGCGCTTGCAAAATCATGCCGCCCATCGAGGCACCAGCGGCATGCGCTCTGTCTATGCCATATGCATCCATTACCGCGATAGCGTCGAGCGCCATATCATCCAATGTATAAGGGTGTTCGGAGTAGTCCACACACGTAGTCATACCAGTATCTCGATTATCGTAGCGCACAACAAAACAACCCTGATCAACGAACTTGCTGATAAAACGCTCGGGCCAATAGACTCCTGGTGCGGTGGCCCCCATGATCAGCAGCAGTGGGACGCCTTGAGAATCTCCGAAGGACTCCGTCCTGATCACCACATCATTTGCTTCCACCATCTTGTCATTCATCTTTTATCTCCAAGGTTATCCTTTGAAAAAGGATCAAATCGCACTACCAAGTGTCAATCCACCCTCGCTTCTTCTCACTTCGCACCGGAATTGGGGGTAAAGAATCAAGTCCCATTTTCAACCAATTGCGGGTCTCAGCTGGATCAATTACATCATCGACTTCCAATACTGTCGCGGCATTTAAGGCCCTAGACCATGCGTAGGCATCTGCCACCATCTTTTCGTAACGGGCCTTGCGTTCAGATATATCCTCTATAGCAGCTAACTCCGCCCGGCGACCTAGCTTAATCATGCCCTCCAGACCCATACCCGCAAACTCCCCCGTTGGCCAACTAATAGAGAAAAAAGTTTCATCATAACTGCCAGTTGCCATCGCCAAGGCTCCTAACCCATAGGACTTTCTCAAAACCACCAAAAAATACGGCACCGTGATATTCGCGCCGGCCACGTACATCCGACCACAATGTCTTATCAGTGCCGTTTTTTCGGCTTCCGGTCCCACCATATTTCCAGGAGTATCCACGAGAGAGAGGATCGGTATATCAAAGGCATCGCAAAGCTGCATAAAGCGCGCGGCTTTATCAGCCCCCTCCGAATCGATTGCCCCACCCGTGGGAGAATTAGAATTATTTGCTACAACGCCCACCGCTTTACCCTCAATACGAATAAACGCCGTCACCATCGCTAAACCAAATTTAGGCCTAAGCTCTAGCATGGATCCTTCATCAGCTAGCGTCTCTATCACAGTTCTTATGCTGTAAACTGCTCGGCGATTTTCGGGAACAATATGACGCAGAATTCTCTGATCATTTTCCTTCCAACTCTTAACTGGGCCCTGGAAAAAGGACAAGTAATGCTTTGCTACTTCCGTCGCTTCTTCTTCATCCTCAACTAAAATATCGATCACTCCATTGGGTTCCTGTATTTCTATGGGGCCCACCTCAGAGGGCGCATAGGCCCCAAGTCCTCCTCCTTCAATCAATGCAGGCCCACCGATACCCAGGCTCGAATCTTTTGTAGCGATGATCACATCACATGCACCCAGCAAAACCACATTACCTGCAAAACAGTAACCCGAATTAACACCAACAATTGGCACCAGACCCGACAACTTGCCCAACTCCCGCCAAGTCCGCACGTTTAATCCGCCCACTGAACCCACCGAGGGTCCGCTTTCACTTCTAGGTCCACCGTACGTTCGTCCTCCTCCTCCTTCTGTATAGAGAACTACCGGCAAGCGATACTTTTCGGCAACCCCAAACATTCGATCCTGTTTTTGATGATTTTTTGATCCTTGGGTACCGGCCAGGACAGAGTAGTCATAAGACATCGCAACACATCGAGCATTGTCCTGCCCAACCAGATCGCTATTGACCTTTCCCACACCCATCACCATCGCATCAGCAGCCGTACGCTTAACACGCTCTTCAAGCTCCTCAGTCGTGTCATTCCGATACCGCGCGGCCGTAACCAAAGGCCCATACTCAAAAAAGGAACCCTCGTCACACAGATCCAGAATGTTTTCGCGTGCAGTGCGTTTACCTGCATCGTGACGTTTTTTTGTCGCCTCGACTCTCGATTCGTCACGAGTCAATTCATGAAAATGATTCACTTCAGCAATATCAGGCCTAATCTCATCTAAATCTAGCGATTCTCCAGAATCATATATCCCCTCAATATCCTGAGGCTCTATAAACATTATGGGAGTCGATTCAAATATTGTATCGCCAACCTCTAGCGCCAGTTCCCTGACGACTCCAGACACTTCGGATTTTAAGATATGTTCCATCTTCAGAGCTTCCATCACCGCGACTGGCTGATTTTTTTTCACCTCATCTCCTACAGCCACGGAAAACTCTATAATCATGCCTTGCAAGGGTGCCGGGATTGCAACCGTTCCTGATGGTCCTGCGATTTGTGTTGCTTCTATTTCCTGAGACTTGGATTCTGCAGCAGGCCCTTTAAGAGCCAACACGGCCAACGGGTCATCTGGATCTACCTGTGATCCTGCCATCTGAAGTTCTTTTTCAGGTGGTAAAAAATACCTACCCGGCTCTTTCTCAGTAGCCAGCAAATCAACCATGTTCTCTTCAACAAAAAGCGTATGAATCGATGATTGAGATATTGGAGCAATCTTCAATATAGATTGAAGGAAGGCGATATTAGTAGGTGCGCCTTCAATCTTAAACTCTGACAAAGCTCGCCGAGTACGCAGGATTGCTCGTTCTAATTCATCTGAATGAACAATCAATTTTGCTAGAAGCGAGTCATACAGCACACTAGTGGAATAGCCATTATAGCCGAAACCATCTAATCGGATGCCTGGCCCGGAAGGTGGCTCATAGCTAGATAGTACACCTCCACCAGGGATGGACACCCCATCTTCATTCATGTTCTCCAGGTTAATGCGCACCTGCACGGCGACACCCTTAGAAGATCCTATGTGCTCCTGTGTCAATGCGATGTCGTTGAGGTTTTCTCCTCCGGCCAACCTAAGCTGAAGCGCCACTAAATCGAGTCCTGTGATCTCTTCGGTAACCGTGTGCTCAACTTGCAGGCGAGCATTCGCTTCCATAAAAACAAAGCGATCGGCATCCTCGCCTTCAGTACCAACAAGAAATTCAATTGTCCCGACCCCATGATAATTAGCTGCAAGAGCAATCCGTTGTGCAGACTCGAGCATCGAGCTGCGTAATTCATCCGACAGCCCAAAAGCGGGCGCAATCTCTACCAGCTTTTGGCGTTGACGCTGCAGGCTACACTCTCGATCCCACAAATGAACCGCCCTGTCACCGTCGCCAACAATCTGAACCTCTACGTGTCTCGCAGGATAGAGCATCTCTTCAAGGTAAAGATCTCCCGAACCGAAAGACTTTTCAGCCTCGGAAGTCGCCCTTACGTATGCTTCCTCCAGGTCAGACGCTTTGCGCACGGGTCTCATTCCACGGCCTCCGCCGCCCGCAAGCGCTTTGATCATTACGGCAGCGCTTGCACCCAGACTATTGTAAAAGGTCTTCGCCTCTTCCAGTGATGTCGCTTGATTGGTGCCTTGCAGAACAGGAATCCCGTTGGTAATAGCCAGGCTTCTTGCTTGTGCTTTGTCCCCAAACTGACTGAGAGTCTCTGCAGAAGGGCCTACAAACCGAATGCCCGCTTTAGTACACAGTGCCGCAAACTCCGCCGACTCACTGAGAAAACCATAACCAGGATGAACCGCGTCGCAACCAGTCTCCTTAGCGATCTCTAGTATATTTTCGGCGTTAAGATACGCCGCAACACCATTTTGGCCTAAATTAACGGCGCTTTCGCTATGGCGCGTGTGTAAGGAAAGATGGTCGTCTTCTGAAAACACACTCACCGTTTTGATACCCATATCCGATGCCGTACGCGCAATTCGTATAGCGATCTCGCCGCGATTTGCAATCAGCAACTTATTCAGCATAACTCCCTCGAAATCACATTAACGACTTGTTATCGCTCAAATATAATGCCATTAGCACTATGAGAAAACGCTCTCCCACAACCACCTGCTAAAAACTTCCCTTATAAGAGTATCCGACTCAAATCCGTCAGCGAATCAGCAATCCAGTATTAATCTTCAGCTTAATCCATTCCCACAGATAGACTGACTGCTTCTTCATTGGCCAGTTCCGTTTCGGGCGTATCACCTATATAACGAAGAGTGACAAACCCAAAAAACATCTCGTGCATGGTCTGCAGTCCAAAAAACACTGGTTTCGTAGGATCAGGATTTGCCGGATTACGATCAGAATTATCCATCGCTCCTTTTGCAATCAATTTTGTTCCAGCAGGCAAAAAAACGGGCTCTTCTGGTCGATAACTGTACTGCCAGTTAAAATTATATTTAGGAACCGACAAAAGCACTTCTGTGGTTCCATCCGGATAAACCGCTTCATAACTCATGTACTTCCCACGAAAGTGCATGTGGGGCGTGAATTGATAAAGTAACGCATCGCGCTCGATCTCCTGTGACGCTTCCAACTTGTGTTCTTTTGCACCTGGAGGAACCAAAAACCGCCGTTGCCCCACAACGTCACCTGACATTACGTAAGCCGGCGGTGTTTCATGAAAAAAGATACCGAGACGGGTCTTATCCACAGCTTCTCGACCAGAGGTTGTATAGTGCATTTGCAGCAACAGGTTAGAACCTTTAGGTATTAAACGGCCGCTCTCCTGTCCGAAATAGTCTGGCTGCCTACCCGGGGCGAAACCAGCAATATTTTGTCCTGATCCTGCGGAGCTCGCTTTTGCAGTCTTGTCGGCGGGACTCGTCAGATAAGCGATTACGTGATGTAGAACTTCCGAATCTCCAGGCAAAAATTCCATCCCACTAATCCACACATCCTTGTCCAGATTAAGAGGTACAGGAACATATCGATAATCAATAACGCCGGTTGCAGGTATCGATTGAGCTGGAACCTCGAGCACTAAATCAGGCTCTCCCAAACTAAATTTTTCGATCTTAGGTTCAATGTCTTCAAGAGGGTCAGACAGACCGTCTTTGGGTGATCCAGAATCGATCCAACTTACCAACCGTCTAGTTTCATCAATCGATAGCCCTGGCGGGTTCGTCATCTGCCTTCCAACGTGCGCATCTATTTGCCCAGGCGGCATACGCCGCGTCATGACTACCTCTCTGATCATTGGCGCAAACCCCTTGATCATTGAGTGACTGGACATCGCCCATGGCGCTATCGCCCCCTCTCTATGACACTTCACGCAGTTATCCTTGAGAATGGGAACGATATCATTTGTATACGACAAGGACTCTGTTGAAGCTTGATGTGCATCAAAATCAATCGCTAATCCGTCGGCAAGAACCCCTGTTCCTATTGGTAACTCATTTGAGACAACAGAAGCCAATGCGGAATTTGCCCCGCCAACTGAACCTCTATAAAGAATTCGCCTCTTTTGGGGATCGACAATTAACACTTCTCCAATTTGCCGGATCTGCAGATCGCGGGAAACTAACTGGGTATCATCTAATAAAACCGGAAAGTTCGCTTTCGCCCATTCAGAATCATCAGCAATTGCATCTCGCGACTCGTCTCTAAGAGAATTAATCATCAAGAACACAACAGGCTCTGTAGAAAAATCATCCCTTAATTTCGCCAAATGCTCCAGATCACCATTGTTTTTAGAGAATTCAATACTGTGGCTATACAAGAGCACAGCCATTTGGTCACCGTAATAGGAAAGCTGATGAAATTTACCGGACTGATCTAACAGCGCAAAGTCCTTCACTAAATGGTTAGACGAGCCCACCGCTACCGAACAAATCAAAAACCAAAACCCAAAAACTACTGCACCAAAACCTTTCATATATTTTCCATGTGAAATTAATTTTCGTCTGGTTTAGGATACCTCGCTCCTGATTTTTTTCACTACTAGATTTTATATCGCACATGCAAAACTGGGCCGACAAGCTGATCTCCACGCGCTATTTTCTCGCCGTGACAACCATCTTGGTGACGATTTTCGTAAGCGTGGGCACACAATTCACCACGATGGCAGGAACTGATGAGAACCTGCTCAGTGAAGATGACCCTTATCGAGAAGAGGTCAAACTTGCCAGAGAGGATTTTCCGCCGACCACTGGCGTGCTCATCGCGTTTGAGTCAGACCAAGACGTCTTCAACCTCGAGACGCTCAGCGCGATCGCTGAGCTAAACCGTCGATACGCTGAAGTGGATTTTGCCGTTTCTATTTCTTCTCTGATTAATTTTCGCATGGGTGCGGTAGATCAAGAAACTTACTCGCGAGACTACCTGGTACCGCGACTTGAAGGATTAACAAAAAAAGATTTACAAGAGATAAAAAAGATCGCGCTTTCAGATGAAGACCTGACTAAAAGCATTTTGTCTCCAGATGGTCAAATGGCATTAGCCAACATCCGTTACAAAGACAACGAAAATACTCAAGAAACTCGCCTCGCGGTCGCTGATTCAATACTCGCCTTAAGAGACTCCTTGAGAAGCAAGTATCCTAATACCGGAATTTACGCGGTTGGCGGTCCCTTATTTGAAAGGGAGAGCGTGAATGCGAGAGACAAAGACAACTCGCTTTACGTGATCGCATTTGTTCTCGGATTAGCCTTATTTTGGATATGTCTACGCTCCTTACTCTACTCTTTGACCTTACTAAGCATTGCCGCTGCAACCTTCGGCGCGACTCTGGGAACTTACGGATGGCTCGAGATCCCTCTGAACCAGATTTCCAGCTTGGGGCCTTTGGTTGTAGTGGTAGTCGCAATTGCTGACGGCATCCACGTACTAGCAGCCTACGTCCAAGGCCTGCACCAGGGTTCAGACAAAATCAGTGCGATGAAACAGAGCCTGGAGATCAACATCCGACCCATCTCTTTAGCGACCATCACCACCGCTATAGGGTTTTTGAGTCTGAACTATTCTTCATCGCCGGGGATCTATGGATTCGGCAACTTGGTTGCCATCGGAGTTTGCTGGGCCTACCTACTGACCCTGTGCATCCTCCCAGCCCTAATCCTGTTAATGCCGACCAATAAGATACCAAGACCATTAGCCGTCAAAACATTCATCGTACAAATTCAGCAAATCATCGAAAGATATGGGAACGTGACGTTCTCTGTCGGTGCGATCTTAATCATCGTGACCCTGGCCCTATTACCCCTCAACAAACTTGACTTTGATCGCTTTTATTTTATTGACGAAGACTCCGATTTTCATCTCGTCTACCAGACCCTAAAGGAAAAAATCGGAAACGACAAAGCGCTGGTTTATAGCATAGACAGCAAGGAATATTACGGAATCACGAAACCGGAATTTCTTCAGGAGGTCAATCGCTTAGCCCTTTGGCTGGAAGAACAACCCGAGGCGAGTTTTGTGACTACCTATACCGATTATTTACGCAGTCGCAATAAAGACGAGCACGACGATAACGAAGCCTACGATCGACTCCCCACAGACCAATTGCAAATCATTGATTACCTGGTCGGCTATCAATTGATACAAGAAATCGAACCGAGCCTTCAGCCGATCTTCAACTCAGACTATTCTGCGGTTCGCTTTATCGTTGGGACCTCTAACCTATCGAACCGTCAACTTATCGCCTTTAATGATCGTATCGATGATTGGATCGCAAACTACATTTCTGAAAAATACAACGTGCTGCACGGCGATAACAGCATCCTCTTTGCCAGACTCAACCAAAAAATCACTGTCGAGCTTCTCCAAGGCTTTACTCTGAGTTTTTTCTTCATCACGCTGACTATGATCGTTGGCCTTAAAAGTCTGCGTTATGGGATTCTGAGCATCATTCCGAATTTATTCCCAGCAACTATTATCTTCGGTATTTGGGGCCTTTTTGTCGGAGAACTCAACCCTTACATTCTGATGTTATTTTCAATCAGTATCGGATTGGTTGTGGATGACTCAGTCCATGTCCTAAGTAAATACATTCGAGCAAGAAAAGACGGCGAGTCACCCCAAAAGGCTGTCCAATATTCAATAGAGCGAGCTGGTTCCGCCATTACCATCACAACGATGTCTTTAGCGATCGGGACTTGCATTCTGCTGTTTTCCAGCACCATCTATTTCCAGAGTGTCGCCCAAATGCTGACTCCAATTATTGTGATGGCGCTGGTATTAGATTTATTATTTTTACCCCCGTTGCTTATTCGATTCGATAACTGGTTCGAACAAAGAAACCGTTCCCAGCGAATGCACTCAGGTCAATCAGCAGAAGTCTCTAGCTGACCCAGTAATCGGCCTCGCCAGACAACCACTGAACCAAGCCAGCGCTGACTTCCATCGGTTTTTCCTGTGCCATCCAATGTCCAGACTTTATATGGATCTCTTTTAATCGAGAACAGTTGCTACGCATCGGCTCAGCCAGGTTCGAATTAACTGTCTGGCAAACGTAATCGTATACACCATGAAAAAAAAGAACGGGCATATCGAGTTTTTTATCCCCATTCAATTCCTGCGTATATTGATAATTACGCTCATGGTTCATGTACCAGGAATTTGCACCAAAAAAACCATTGCGCCCAAGAGCCGCTGAAAAAGTCTTGGCATCCTGATCAGTAATCACGTCGTAATCAATCGGCACATCTGGAATTTCGTCGCCAAACCACCCACCATTTTTGCGCGTGCTAGCGGTATTAGATGGCTTTCCAACGCCCGCCGGATCTCCCTTACGAAACAAAATTTTCACCAGCCGATAGGGGTCCGCTTCCATTTCCTTTTGTGCCTCAGCAAAGGACTCCTGATAAAAATATTGATAATCCCACTGGCCTTTGGGGAATTCATCTTCCGGATAGATATCTCGATTCACATACGGAATTAACGCTTCGACACCCTCCTCAAACCCCATCGGAACACAAAGACTCGCTACCGCGTGCACACGTTCCGGGCAATGTAGCGCCATATTCCAGACGACTGGGGAACCCCAATCATGACCCACCCATACCGCAGGGCCATCGCCAGTCTCATCGTGAAGCTCCAGCATATCCTTTATGATTTCGGTTTGCGCGTAGTCCTCATGAGAGCCATAAACGGTGGAACTCCCATAGCCCCGCATATCTGGCGCTATAGTCCTAAAGCCCATATTACCTAGTGTCTTAAGCTGGTGCCTCCAACTCAAAGACAACTCTGGCCAGCCGTGAATAAAGTACAGCCTGGGACCAGACACAGGACCACAGGCCAAATAAGCGCTGGTGTGTCGATCCGTTTTCACAACACCTTCTTCAATTTCCATCTCTACGCTCCTATCGTTAAGTTACGCAACTTACTGGATTCCCAAACACCGAGCAAACTCTCTCAAAGGGTTAGCAGAGGCTAAATACTTACCTGAATATCAACAGTTTCAGTTAATATTCTGCGTTCTAATTTTTGCGTACAACGAACAAGGGATTCCAAAAGGAATGGCATCATCACTCAATTCAATTAACCGTCAGGCCGGCGCTTGGTATCTTTGTTTAGCAATGATGCTAGCTGCGGGAATTGATGTCATCGCAAAACTCCTGACAGAGAATTTCGATACCCCTCAAATTGTCTTTCTCAGATCATTGTTCGCGATCCCCTTTGCGTTCATTATTTGTTACAAACAAGAAACAGTAGCCCAGCTAGCTAAACCTCTTTGGGGATGGCAACTCTATCGAGGTCTCCTAACGGTCGGCGCACAATTTGGTTTTTTCTTTGGCTTGGCTTATCTCGACTTGGTGACGGCGTTAATGCTTGCCTATATTTCGCCGGTATTGATAGTTTTAGCCGCCAGTGTTTTGTTAGGAGAGAGCGTATCCATCAAAAGATGGTTAGGCGTTACCGTCGCTTTTTCAGGCGTTCTGATCATTCTCAATCCAAAGGAATTTGAAATTCAACCTGCCATGATTGCTATTTTGCTATCCATGGTTTGCTGGGCACTGTTGTCGATATCTAATCGCCAACTGAGCGATCGAATAGGCCCCTCGGTACTAGGATTCTATACCACTCCTATCAGCGTTTTAGTCGCAGCATCTTTGATGTATGACAATTGGAACAGCCCGACAGCAGCCGAGTGGGCGCTCTATATTTTGATGGCTATTTTCGGAGCCTTGACTCAATATTTTGCCGCGCTGGCCTACAAATATGCTCAAGCGGGAGCGATCGCACCACTCGAATATTCCAATCTCATCTGGGCCGCTATCGCTGCCTGGTTAATCTGGGGAGACCTACCGGACCCAATCATCTGGGCCGGAGGCGCCTTGATCATTATTGGAGGGACAGTTTCGCTTAGGGTTAAGGAAGCTCAGATCCGACCAAACTATCATTAAACCAATCGCGGCTAACCAAACGTTGATTGCGGTTAACTAGCTAGCTTCCTTAACCAACTGCTCTAGCATGGCAAATCTTTTGTCTATCTGGTCAGGTCTCTGGCCGCCTAGTTGTACTACAATCCTGTCGACTCCGATCTGGGCGTACTGCTCTATCATTTCCGCATTTACTTGGTAGGGCGGCGTGATAATGATCTCGAAATCCTTGCCTCGCTCTCGACCTGAATCTGCCAAGAAACCATCCAACCGATTCATCGCTTTCAGCGAATTTTCAGGATCAGAATTGAACCCGTACCAACCTGCCCCGAATCGAGCGGCTCTTCGGTAAGCTGCATCAGCATAACCACCAACGATAATTGGCACGTGAGGTTGCTGCACAGGCTTTGGATCTAAGCGAACTTTTTCAATGGACAAAAACTCTCCTTCATAGGAGACCTCTTCTTCAGTCCACAAGCGTTGAAAGACCTCCAGGAATTCATCACAACGACGGCCGCGGGTCGACCAGTCATAGCCACAGGCGATCACCTCTTCTTTACACCAACCCACACCAATCCCAAGGTCCATTCTTCCATCAGTCAAGTAATCGAGTGTCGCAAACTCCTTGGCTGTATAAATCGGGTTTCTCTGAGGCACCAGAGCAATCCCCGTTCCCAAGCGCAATTTGGTGGTGGCGGCGGCCAACACACCAAATGTCGCGACCGTTTCAAGCAAACCACCACC
This sequence comes from uncultured Pseudomonadales bacterium, assembly GCA_964647295.1. GTDB lineage: Bacteria > Pseudomonadota > Gammaproteobacteria > Pseudomonadales > Azotimanducaceae > UBA4421. The sequence continues at coordinate 3,519 of CAZYHH010000034.1, read as the reverse complement.
TTCTGGCACCGGTATCTTGCCGTCTGGTGAGCCTGGATAAGGAAATTCCATCTGGTTAAACAGCACAACGTGTTCACCTAGCCAAACTGAATCCAGACCAATTTCTTCTGCTCTTCTGCCAAAATCCATGATCATCTGCGTATTGGCTATCGGCGACATAAAGGTCGCAAAAACTCCGATTTTCATAATTTTTCCTTTATTTCGAGTTGCGCATAAAAATTTAAGATAACCCGATATTAACCGCCATGCCAACCAAGCAGACTACCGATACCATCCATAGCAAACTTCTTAAGGGCTGAGCTTGCCGACCAAATGCATCTACTGGTTTCAGGTTAATTCCCGTCGTATAGACCACTAAGAAAGCTATCCTAATCAACAACCAACACTGTCCCCAAACCAGGTTTGCCTCTATTTGGTGATACTCTGACAAAACAGCTAATACAAAAAATACCGGCAAAGACTCCTTCAGATTGTGGGTCGCTCGAGTAGCCCTAGTCCCAACAGTCGATCGTTCTGCTCTAGAAAGAAAAATCGGCAGCATTAATTGGATCAGATACAACACACATACCATCAATATCAAAATTACCATAGAAAGCTCCTCATACCTTCAAACGACAGCCAGCTAAGGAATCAACGTTCCGGCAGCGTTGCGAATCACAGAGTTTTGAGGCACATCAGGAAACAACTCTCGAAACAACGCAAGCATGTTTTGAGTTGAGCGCCTGTCCGCCGCCTCATGCAAGCGACCAGGAGGTCCGAGTGTCGGTGGTAATGCAAATCCATGGGGCGTCTTAGCATGATGATGAAAGCTCCAGTCGACTCCCGCTTCATCCATTTCCATATAGAACCGCTGTTTGCTCTCATCCGGCACCAGGTGATCATCTGCCCCATTTTCGATCAGCACAATAGTGTTCGTATTGTAGCGATTATCACAAGTCTTCAAAGCTGGTCGGTTAGCGCCGAAGTGAGCCGGGTTAGGGTCTTCTCCCGTCTGTAATAATCCATGGAACGAGACCACGCCACCCAGGTTTAAACCTCCACGAACACCCTCAAGAACCGCCATCCCACCAAAACAGTAGCCTATTGCCGCAGGAGCAATCGCTGCATCCACGCTCGGATCTTCCAACCCGGCTTGCAGCCAGCATTCCAATAATCCCCTAAAAGTTTGGTGATCGCTGTCTAAACGAACCATCGCTTCAAAACATTTTTTTTGGAAATCGGCGACTCTATCTAAGTCTTCTGGAAATGTTCTTTCGTTGGCCGGAACCCGATCGCCATACATATCAATCGCCAAGCCCACATAACCAACCCTCGCCAAATATTCCGCCACATCGACATCAAAAAACTTTAATCCTTGGTAATTGTGTATCACCAAAACGAGTGGCCTTACCCCTACGCTGATAGGTGGCGCGACCAGACTACCTTGATACTTCTCCCCCTCATGCTCAATTTCAATTTCTCGTCTTTGTAAATCCGGCGCTGCGGGCCAGTAATCCGTATGCGTACTCATCAAAATCTACCCTAGGATTTAATTTTTGATCGCTGTGTTTTAACAAATCTGCTTCAAAGACGAAACAGGCCAAAGTATACGACCTTGATCGAGAAGCGTTATAAACTCATTGATAGACAAAAGTATAAACCAAAGAGTACTTACAGCATGACAGGTTCCATCAAAGATCCCTACACCGTCAGAGAAGGAGAATCGCACTCACCGCCAACAACTCTCAGGGGTCGATTAGGTTATCTCGGCCCCAGCCTGATCGTGACCGGTGCGGTTATCGGTTCGGGTGAATTAGTGTTAACCACGAGCCTAGGCGCAGTTGCGGGTTGGTCTTTACTTTGGTGGCTGGTTCTCTCCTGTTGGTGTAAGTCTCTCGTTCAGGCTGAACTCGCCCGATATACCATCGTCTCGGGCGATACTTATCTACGCGCGATTAACCGGCTTCCCGGTCGAATAGGGCACATTTCCTGGCCAATTTGGCTAGGTTTGATTGCTTATCTGCCTGGGACAATGGGACTTGGAGGAATTTTCGGTGGTACTGGTGAAGCTCTATCGTTCCTGTTATCACACCTAAACGTCGAACTCAGTGGAGTCTGGTGCACGGGGCTAGTCGCAATCGTCGTCGCAAGCATCTTAAGCACTGGATCCTATCGGTGGATTGAGGTACTCATGCTCCCTTTAGTTTTGTCATTCACCATAACCACACTTGTTTGCTCCATCGCCATGCAATTTACCGAGTTTCAGGTTTCCTCAAGCGAAATTCTCAGCGGCTTAACACCCGATTTTTCTGCTTTCCTAATGCTTGCCGCATTAGCGCTTTCAGCCTACGGCTACACCGGTACCACTTCCGGCGATCGCTCCGCTTATACATACTGGGTAATCGAAAAAGGTTATCCAAGTTTTTTAGGGTCCGATCGTAACGACCCAAATTGGGAATACCACGCTAGAGGTTGGATGAAGGTCCTGCACACAGATGTCTGGTTTGGTTTGATTATTGTGACGTGCGCTACAGTGCCCTTTTATGTATTGGGTGCTGGTGTACTCAACAAAATGGGATTAGCACCTGAAGGTAGTGAGGCGGTAATAGGCACGCTTTCAAATATCTTCACACAGACCTTAGGAGAATGGGCTCTTTGGTTATTTAGTATCGGCGCATTCGTTATTCTCTTCTCAACTGTTCTTTCGAGCGTTGGCTCAGGTGGAAGATTTATTCCGGATTATTTGATCGAGATGCGATTCATCGATCGTTCAAACCTCAAATTGAGAAAATCAATTATAAGGTGGTACTTGGCGCTTCTGCCATTCATTGCATTTTCTATTTATCTAATGGCGCCTAACTTTGTGATCTTGATTATGATCGGAGGTCTAACCTCAGCAATATTCCTACCCATCCAAAGCGGCGCAACCCTTTGGCTTCAAGCCAACCACATGGATCCACGGATCCGCCCTAGAAAGCTCACCTACTATGGATTATGTACGATCTTCTTTTTTGAACTGACAATGGCAGGATTTGTTATTTGGTTCGTGGTCCTGCCACCCATCCTGAATTAAAAGAGTTTCCACCTACTCTTTTTCAGAGGATGACAAGAAGTCTCTCAGTGTATCGAGGTCTGGCAGATCGCTCGCTCGGCGAACGAAGGCCTCAGCGCTGGACCTCGATTGCTTCCTTCTGCGGCTCCACTTAATGACTTCTTGCAATTCGATCAGGTCGATCATCCAGTCGCCAGGTTTAAAAAAGGTGATGTCCTTACCAAATACTGCATCACCCTCTTTCCCTAGGATCATGGCGAACACCTTTTCATTATCTGCTATTAGTTTGAGTTCGCCTTGAAATTCTTCCGCATACCTGATTTCTAGACTTCTTCCTTTGTAGGAAAATCGCACCTTCAGATTTCGGCCTAACCGCAGATCCTCACTGGTTGCTTCGACATTTTCCAGGCCCAACAGTTCATGCTCAGAAAAATGTGACTGCGACAATCGCTCGGGCCAATCCTCAATCTTTTGATACAACGTCACCA
>CAZYHH010000033.1:0-16255 GCA_964647295.1 uncultured Pseudomonadales bacterium | reverse complement strand
AGTCGAGTCAGCACCTCGGTTATTGGGCTAAATCTAGCCCTACTATTGAGTGGGAGTAGCGAACCCCCCCACTTACTCAGTTGGGACTCCTTTGCCCAAGGGGCGAGAATTCTGATGGTTTTATTGAGAGTAGGGCACCCCCCTAAAAGGGTTGGAGACTCTGAAAGCTAGTATAATAGTCCATTCACCTCGCATGATGAGGGATTCAAAAGATTCCTAATATCGCCTCTCTTAAGCCCGTAATTTGCGTATGAACATAAGTCCATGAAAGAAACACTAGAACCCCGACACTGCGGTGCAAAAACGAGAAGCGGAAAACCTTGTTTAAAATTTCCAGTCAAAGGAAAAAGACGGTGTCGAAATCACGGCGGCCTCAGCACCGGCCCTAAAACTGCTGAAGGAAGAGCACGGATCGCAGCGGCTAACACTAAGCATGGGCGCTTTGTAAACTGGCGTGAGAGTAGGGAGCGAGAGAAGTTCTATTTCAGTGAGATCAGAAGGCTTATGAGGGAGGCGAAGGAGGCGGGGTTAATGCCTGACTGATGGACAGACAACCTCCACTATAGGGTTTGTCTTGTCCGTCTTTCTGCTTGCTAGCCAGACTTAAAACCCTTCCTCGCTCTCCTTTTCGTCGATATGTGGCATATTGAAGCCCTTCCATGCCCTCAAGGCTTCTATTGCAGCCAATCCCTCCTCTGAGAGACAAATCACATCATCTTTAAGATCTATCAGATTTCGGAATTGAAAATCTTTGATCGCTCTATCCAATGCCTTTTTGAATGATCCATGATGATTCTGTCCTTTAGTAAACAGATTGCTCCTTTTTAGAGAAGCCACATAAGTCTCGATATCGCAAGTGTCGTCTTTTTCGAGGAAAAGGTTTTCGAGCACCTGCCAGGCTATAAGCGACTTGCCACGCAGACCGTAATCCCCCCTCTTAAAGGGTGATGCAGCACTCTTTTTAATTACACAAGCAGTAGCGTTACCGACTGGAACGACCTCTGATTTAAGGAACATAGGGGGCGCTTGTTCGCAATGGCGTTGCTTCGTCGAAGCCACCTCGATTTCTGATTCGTCTGACTCAATTTTAAACTCAGAATCCGTGGCCGCCTTGATGACCGAGGACCCGCGAGCACCTCGGTCGGCATTCTTGCCAGTATGATGGACGATGAGCACGGTTCCATCGATTGAGTCGCTGAGTAATTTAATAGATTCGACAGCGAGACCCATTTCCTTACTCGAATTTTCTTCAGCCCCAGCTATCGAGTAGGCAAACGTATCGATAACAACCAAGCCAATTTCTTTCGATTTAAGCTCCTCGATATAACTTGTGAGGCCTTTTTGGTCGATCAGATTCGGAACTTTGTCGTCCCAGTAGATGACAGGATCTGTGATGCTGTAGCGGCTGGTCGCTGCGAGAAACCGCTTCTTAAAGCCGCTCCCGTCTTCGTGACTGAAGAATGCGACATTTCGTTGTTCGGTTTTCTTTCCTTGCCACGGAAGTTGGTGTTGGATACATACGCACATATCTAGCACGACGGTCGATTTGAAGGATCCGGTGGCGCCAAAAACCATAGCGAATGAGTTATCAAGGAGCATATCCTCGACAATAAATTTCGGATCTTCTAGCTCTAATAGTTGTTCGAAATTTTTTAGTTCAAATTGTTGAGACTTATACTCATTCGAGGTGTCTGGCCCGAATCCTTTCTGGACAGCGCCATCATAAAATGCAGCGAGTTCTCCTTCTGTTTGTTCTACTGTATAGCCTGTGGTTGTCAGCAGAGGTGCAAGCTCGAGGAGTCGTTGGCGATTGTTACTGCCATTCACTAAGGCGCCTACCCAATCTCTTACAGGTTCGTGCCAGCTCCGAGGCTTGTAAATCTGGCTCAGGTCATGTTTTCGGCTGGCTGTATACGATTTTTTGCTGACTCGCTTTCTAATTGAGCGATAATCTCGTTAGGGAACCGGGGTAACTCGGTAAACGGCATATGCTTAATTAGCTCGTAGCCAAGCCCTGCCACGATTATTAGGCCACCTTCTGCGCGCACATCGACCCCTTCGGCAATTTTGTCTTGGCTAGAACGGAGACCATGCACCTGTCCAAAGAAGAAATGGCGGCCACCGCTTTGGCTTAGCACTTGACGAGTTTCGGGCACTAGATGACCGTTTGAATTAAGCCAGTCGAAGCCACTTGCCCGATCCTCAGATTTTTTGATGTCGATATCTAGCACAGCGATTCCTGTCACCTCGCCTGTAGGCATCGCCACAAATGCAGCTTCCGGGTGAGAGAAGAGGTTTTGAATAGTCTCAGGGTCTTCAGTTGCATCGTAGAACCCACGTGGTGTGGTTGGCGATTTATCTTGTTTACATGGGAATACCGGCACGCCATGCTCGGCTGAGAATGCCAACGCTTGCGCAATAAGCCATTGGTCATTCATCGCTTGATTGCCCCCGACTTTTTGTGATTTGGTCAGCCAGCCAGCTGTCCAATTCTGATTCAACCCAACCAACAGTATTGCCTCCAAGTGAGATAGAGGATGGGAATTCCTTTTGGCTCATCCGGTTATAGATAGTTGCTCGGGACAGACCAACTTTTAGCAGAACCTCCGGCAATCGGAGTATCCGATAAGACATAAGTAGCTCCAGTTGTTACTAACTGGATCATTAGCGTATTGAAAGAAATTGAAGTGCCTAGCCTTAGTCGAATTCTTTCTTTGTTCTTGTAATCCCCGCGCCCTGTTTCCCAAACTTGCTAGCTCTCAGTTGTCTCTCGCGCTTTGTTTGAAGTTCTAGTCGCAGTTTATCGTTTTCATCTTCCAAAGATTTAATTGCAGATCTCGCATTTTCTAGAGCTTTGGCCTGCTCTTTGTATTCGACCTTTAATTCTTTGTATTCATTAGGCACATTTAGCGACTGAACCTTCCCTGAGATTGCCTGCGCCTGGATGCCGTGAGGAGTTATGTGAGTGTCCAGAGGAATTTGCTTAATTCTTTTGAGTGCTCCCCATCCTTTCTGTCTCATTGCCCATTCAAAAAAACGGGTCGCTAGTACTTTATTACCGAACGGTTCAGGCAGAGCCCTAGTAATTCTTGCATATCGAATTCGGGCGCGTACGCGTTTTTTGGCGCCAGTTCGCTCCGACCCGGCTGACTGATATTCCTTTGGATATATGACCATAGTTAGCCAATCGGTAAGCTTCCTTTCTGATATTACTTCGTCTCTGAATGGATATTGAATCGGTTCATCCGTCATGCTGAAGAACTCAAATCGTTAAGGTGATTGCCATTCTAGACCCGGTAAAAGTTAAAATCCTTGGTAACGATCAGATAAGCCTGTGAGCCTGGAAGGCATGTATGTAGTGGAAAAAACTGTCCCGCTATTTGTAAGCAACAGACTTTTTAACCATTAACATCAAATATCTGATGGTCATCAGTCCAAAACATAGGGTGCGAATGTAACTGATTTTGGGGGCATAAGAGGGGGCATATTTTTTTTCATAGATCAAAATAAGTCATAAATAACAACGATTTATGAGCTAATCTTAATCCCACGTTGTGCAGTACTTCGGTTATGACCGAGAAATCCTCGTCCGTATGCCGCCTCAGAAACAAATGAGCGAGGTGGATAATGCTGACTTAGGTAACAGGGTAGTTGAGGCGCTGCAGTCTTTTGAGCCTGAAGTAAAACGCCAGCGTTCTGAGTTTGTGGGCCCTGCAGTCGGTGAAGAGCTGGCTGAAAATGGCGGTCTTGGCATGCTCGCGGCTTCGCCATTGGTTTGATCATCGGTGTGATTATCGGTACCTATTCGTCTATCTATGTTGCCGCCAACACCCTGGTTGCGCTAGGTATCACCAAAGAAGATTTGGCCCTGCCGATCAAAGAGGGCGAAGACGATCCCGATCTGGGTCTGCCTCTCTAATTTCCAATTTTGAACCTGCCGCGACCTCGGCTAAATGCCAGTGGGTCGTGGCAAGGTTGTTCAAAAAGTTCTGATCGTGGCTGACTAGCAATAGTCCGCAAGGGCAACTTGCTAGCGCATTCTCCAGTGCCTCAATCGAAGGCAAATCTAAATGATTGGTGGGTTCATCCATCACGATCAGCCATGGATTTCGACTAATGCCGAGGGCCAACATGAGTTTGCGCACCTCACCGGGGCTTGGCAGTTCAGTTCTGAGCAGGCTTTTCGGATCGGAGCCCAGAGAGCTGACGATGATCATTAACTTTCCTAGCTCATCTTTTGGCAATGCTTTGGTGTCGCGAAGAATGATCCGACTTTGCTCGGCGGAGATTTCTTGGGGCATATAGAGCACCCTTTCTTCCGGTACGTTCACGCCGGGCATCAATGCGTTCAGCAGCGTGGATTTACCCAGGCCGTTGGCACCGGTAATGGCCACATGCTCGTCGGCCTTCATTCGAAGCTCTGGTGTCGTCAGCGTCCGATACTCGCCAATGGGGATACTGAGCTGTTCGGTTTCAATCAGTAAATTACGTTTGGCTTTTGTACTCTCAAGCCAGAAACTCACCTCTCGCTCTTTCGTGACTTGCAGTTCGGTCATGCGATCTTCCATCTGTTGCTTGCGGCCACTGAGTTGGCTGAGCAATCTGCCGGCTTCGCCATCTTTGCCCGTTAGGCGTGCGCGATTGATTCGTCCCTTGGCATCAGGATCTTTCTTATCGATGCCGGATTTTGAGTTTTTCTTGTCCGCCTGGGCGGCTTTGTCTTTGCGTCGGGACACTTCAGCATTGAGTGTCTGCTGACTTTTACGCAGTGATTCACGCTCGTGAATAATGGTTTGCCGATCGAGCGCACGCTGCTCTTTGGCTTTGCTATAACCGCCCGGGATGAGTTTAGGCTGGCCGTCTAGCCACAAGGTATGACTGCACAGTTCATCCAAGATCTCTCGATCGTGGCTCACAATAATGCCCACCCCCCGGAATCGTTTCAGACTCTCGAGCAGCAATGCCCGGGCATCTCCATCAATATGATTAGTAGGTTCATCAATGGTTAACACGGAAGGTGCTTGCCAAAGCGCGGTGCCGATTTGCGTACGCTTGCGTTCTCCGTGGCTTAAGGTCGGCCATCTTTCTAGAAAATCGCACTCGATCCCTAATCGTCCGCGCAGAGCATAAGCCTGACCGTCGTCGTCTTCGAGGAAAGCCTCAAGCATTTCTGGCGGTGTATCCGTTCGCTGGTCGCAGTGAATCAAATCGTCCACGCCAGTAATCTGACCGGAGTCTAGCGTCAGGTCACCGCTTAGGAGCTGAAGTAGCGTCGACTTACCTGAACCGTTAGCGCCCACCACGCCGGTGAATCCCGGCTCGAAATGAACGTTGAGATCATCGAAGAGCGGGGCTGGGCTGCTGGAATACTGAAAGCTTAAGTGACGAACGTTAACGAACTGGGGTTTGGCCATGGTACATAATCCTCAACCGGCGCTGAGATAGGCGCGCGCGGTAAGCTGTTTCTAGGGTAGGCGTGATGCCTGAGAGTGAAACGAGTTGATTATGTGTTGTTGATCATTGGTACTTTGTGGCCAGAGCGTGGTGCCATTATATGGATTTCAGTGTGTTAGGCAATCGAGATTCGGTAAGGTTAAGCGATTGTTCAAAGCGAGGAGAGTAGCGTGGTTTCGAAAGTGGCGCTTGTTTTTAGCAAGAGTCTTTTGACCGCCCCCGGCTCGATATTCTCCTGGATGAATAGCTTGTGTCAGCCAATCAAGTAACTCGGATTCATCTACGGGATCATCACCTAATGGGTATTCAATAGACATCCTTAGATGTTATTAAATTCCTGGCGTGGTGGGTATCGTGTGAGTTTTCTTCTCTGTGCTTATTTCTATCAATTAACCAATAAGCGGCACGAAAGGGCTACGAAGCAAACGTTGACTCATCGATAATCGTGGCAGGCAGACCAGCCAGAAAACAAAATATTTCGGCTTTCATTTGGGGGCACAAGAGGGGGCATATTTTCTTGATAATCCAAAATAAACTATAAATAACAATGGGTTAAAGGACAATCTTAATCCCTGCCCCCGCTATTTTTTTTGCTTTTAGTATGACTCTTTTTTTATGCCTTTAGTTTTTAAACCATGCTTGCGCCCCTCTGAGGCTTTCTTTCTCTTGGTTTTGAGTTCACTCCTTAAGCGTTTGTTCTCAGCTCTCAAGGCTTCATTTTCAGAGGAAAGGATTTGACTTTCATCAACGAGCTTAAGATACGATTCTTTCAGGTCCGAATAGTTATCTTCAACGGTGACTACTGATATTTTTCCAAGAGAAGTTTGAAGGGGAGGCAGGTTCGACTGAGCGTGTGCCCGACTTCGAGGTAGGTTGGTTACTTTATGAAGATTTTCCCATTTGTGTACTTCCCAAGCCCATTCAAAGAAGAGCTTGGGATTGAGATGACCTTTCCTGTTAGGTGTCAGCCGAGATCGCTTGTATCCTGATTCCCGTTCTTTTTTCCGGGCTCGGTGGATACGTGTTCTGATTCTGTTTTTAGCAAGAGTCTTTTGACCACCTCCGGCTCGGTACTCTCCAGGATGAATAGCTTGAGTCAGCCAATCAAGTAACTCGGATTCATCTACAGGGTCATTAGCGAATGGGTATTCAATAGGCATCCATAGATGGTATTAGATTCATAGCATGTTGGGTATCGTGTTAATTGTTAACATGCAGAGTTAATTTGTGGGATTTGCCGTTGAACGATTCGGAAATTTTTTTGGGACTAGTAATGTTTGAACGTGTAAGGTTTTTTCTCAGATAATGAACGGTATTTTGATATGACTAAAGTATTATAGTTAGTTTGTCTCAGTCCTAAGTTAGAAGATCTTCCTATAAGCGATTAATAATGAAACTATATACTCTTATCTTAATTTTTCTACTTTCAGGGTGTTTCACTACTAACAATAATTTTACCGGCTTATTGGAAGTTTGTGATTCCGATTTTTCGATCAAAAAAATAGCAGCGTTTAATAATACCGGTACAAGCTTTGAGGGCATCAATGTAGTTGACGAAATGCGCAGCACGGTAATAAAAGCTGCGCAGGATGGAGATTTATATCATCCAGGCGGTGAGGGCAGTCAATTCAATGTTTCCATAATGGAATATGTTAAAGGGAACGCATTCAAACGCTGGCTATTGCCTGGGTACGGATCTACATACCTAAAAGTTGGTGGAATACTAGTGAATAGTGATGGACAGATAATCGCAAATTCTTACTCGGAGAGATTGGTTCACACTGGTGGAGGTTACACTATACGTGCTTGGAAGAGGGTGTTTGGGCATGTAGCCCGAGACTTGATAAGTGAGATAAAGAGGTCTCGGAACTCCAAGCGGTGTCGTTTAGTCACTCCATTACCTGATAAACTTGCATCAACTCGATTTGATGAAATGAACTAGCTTCGGGATTCTGGGTCATTCATCAATGTTTAAGTCATTTCAGTGGTCAGTCTTTCCATACTACAATGAAGCGCGTGAAGCAGAGAAGGCGTCTTAATGTGTTTGAGGTAACTAATAAGAGGAGAGGATGAGTTCTGGAGTGGCTTTTGATACTAGAGACTTGAGTGTCAAAGCGACAGATTTAGAAGAACGTATTCCAATTGAGGAAAGAATGAATTCTGGGCCAATGGTTGATTCAGGTGAAGCGATAGAGATTGGAGAATACATTGAGGTTGAGCTGGCTCCTTAACACCCGTTGCCGTAATCCAGCGATAAAAGGACATCAAAGTATTTTGTGGGTCCTTCTCATCCTTCTCGCCGGCATGGAGGAAGGTTGGGGTGCTGATTACCAAAAGGGTGTAAACGCCTATAACAAAAAAGATTACGTCACGGCTTTGACAGAGTGGAAGCCTCTCGCTCAGCAGGGCGATGTCGATGCTCAACTGATGGTGGGACAGTTGTACCATCGAGGACTAGGAGTGCGTCAGAACCTACGGACTGCCATGAATTGGTATAGTGCTGCAGCTCTCCGGGGACAGTCCGATGCCGCATATAGTTTGGGTATGTTGCTAGCAGATCGACAAGACTACAGAGGTGCCCACACTTGGTGGTTGATTGCATCTTCGCAGGGGCAGCCTGATGCTCAAAACGATCTTGGTGTCATGTACGACAACGGATATGGGGTTAAACGAGATTATGTGCTTGCTTATATGTGGTTTGATGTTGCGGCTTCACAGGGAGATCAGGAATCGACCAGAAACAGAGATGATGTTGCTAAACGTATGTCGCTTGCTCAGATCAATCAAGCAAAGAAATTAAGCAGTGAGTGCATTTCGAAGAAATACCAAGGGTGCCAAGTCGGGTTCCTATCTTGGGGACAACCCAAGCGTTAGCTATTTCTTAGACATTTTATGTCTGGTTCGATCGAGTGAATGATAATAACTCGTGCCGCTTCTGGATTACCAGGACAATAACCCCGAACGGTTCGCCCGGACCGTAATCAATGCAATGAGTTGAATCCCTGTCTCGACACCACTTTTTCAGAATATAAAAGAGGTGGCAACTAAAAGAAAGAAGAACTGACTGTTGCCTTCTAAAATCTCGAAAATGGAGATGGATTTTAGATTGCCTGCAATTCTCTTTCCTACTAATTTAATAAGTGTTTTGATTATTTGGCATGTAGAAGGGTGATAGGATGCCAATAAGATGCGGAAGAGAGTGGGGGCAATAATATGGATTTCATGAAGATGCTCGAGAATTGGCGGCGTATCATGGCGCGTTCAGTTTTTGTTTTTCATATAGTGTGCGCGATGCTTGGACTGGTCGTAATGCTTAGCGTGATCTCGGTCCCGTACATTTGGGATCAATCTCCCGGAAGTGTTGAGCTGATCACAGCAGCGGTCACCGGACTGCTTTGTCTTCTGGCATTTTTTGCTCTTGGGGGTGGCGCTCGTTATGCGGTCTATGGTGACTTTAAGTGGTTGCCTAGTCGGAGTTTTCGCGACTACTTTTCCGGCGATGACGACGGCGATGAGGCTTCAGCCTACGTACCTCCGCCACTTCCCGAGCGTACCCAGCGCGGTCCTGACGACGATTTGGTCGATAGGAGCGGCGAGCTGGTATCTAGCGGTGACGTGGACGGCTATATGGAACTCTATAACCGACTCCAAACTAGTGAAACGCTCCCACCGGGCGAGATTTCTAAGGAGCTGGCCCCGAGAATTGAAGCGTTAGGTCTTGGGAGAAACTGTCAAGAGCTATGGGAGCAGGGCTACACCGTGATCGAGGACGTTGCACCACCGGAGTATTGGCGCGATCTGCGAGGCGCTATCATTGATGCCGGTTACCCCTACGAGAGGGGCTCCATCTTGATGGAGAAGTATCCGATCGTCGCCGAAGCCGCGATCAACCCAAAAATGATGGCGATTGCAGAGTTCTCGGTGGGTGCTGGGTTCATCCTCAGCAACGTGGCCTCGACCATCCGCAGAAAGGGAGACCGAAATATAGGGCTGCACTGCGATCAGATTTGGCACCCGGTGCCGTTTCCCGAGAGTAACCTCTTTCTAACAGCCTGCTGGGCCTGTGATGATTTCACGCTCGAAGCCGGAGCAACTACGGTCGTCCCAGGCAGTGCAGCGCTGCGTCGACCACCAAACTTGGACGAGGTCAATTCTACAGCGACCGTCCCGATTGAATGTAAAGCCGGATCGATCGCCTTGTGGGACGGCCGGACCTGGCATAATAACGCTACTCGAACGATCGACGGCGAGCGCGCCGTTCTGCACGTATCCTACACGCGGTTAGCGATGCGACAGATGGAGATCTATCCTAGGTCAGTTCAAGATCGCCTCGTCGAACAGTTTGGAGAGCCGATGGCCCAGCTCATGAGCCGCTATGACTTCCTGGGTAAACCGGAGGGCAAGGCGTACGCGGACGGGTTCATGCGCGCGGTCGCTTATGCTCGACGATAGCGGTTCTCAAACGAACAGCAGACTTTGGGTGAAAAAAATGACAGCTACCGCAGTTATTTGCAGGCTTCGACAAACAAGAGTTGCGTGCTCTCAGGTCAACTTGTAAATCCGTTTTACATTTTCCCCTAAAAATTTCTGCCGGGCGTCTACTGACAGTGGTTTAACAAAATTGGTCAGGGCGTCCACCCATGTGTGAGGATGGTCAGGGTGGGGGTAATCGGTTGCCCACATAAAATTATCAGCGCCGACGTGAGCAATGGTATGTGGCGCAGTGGTCTCGTCAGGATCACCAGAAATGAAACACTGCTCCCGAAAATAGTCAGATGCAGACCTTCTTTTGCCAACGGCGTTGATGGCGTCTGTATATGCGTCAAGCCGGTCCAGCATGGCGCCAATCCAGCCGCAACCAACTTCCAGAATACCAAGTTTTAAATTGGGAAATCGGTCCAGCGTCCCAAGCGCCATGTAGGATATCATCACCTGTTGGACAACACTGCGCAGCCAGATCATCTCACCCCAAGCACGACCCTTCTTTGGCCAGTGGAATATGCCGTCGGCTGCGCCGTGAGGAATGAAAGTTGGATGAATAGCAATGGGTACATCCAGTTCCTGACATTTTGCGTGTAGTACGTCGTGTTCTTCAGCGCCGTGAATAATCCCTTTATGATTAAACGGGTTAACCCACGCACCTCGGCAACCTTCCTTTACCGCGCGTTCGAGTTCCGCCGCTGAGCCTTCCGGGTCGAGAAGAGTTAGTTGGGCGATAGGGATTAATCTGCCCCCTGAATCCTTGCAGAATTCCGCAATCCAGCGGTTGTAGGCCCGTGCATACGCAAGGCTGATCTCCGGGTCGTTTAACTCACATTCCCATAATAATCCGATAGTAGGGTACAGCAGACAATGGCTCAGGTTTTCCTGATCCATAAGAGAGATACGCTCCTGCGGATCGCTTGAGCCAAAAGGCATGTTCTCGCAGTAGCGGCGGTCAGCTCGAGGACGCATATCTTCTTCACCCATGGCACCCAACAATCCAAGGCTACCTTTGACACTCCGTTTTGACGGTTTGCCGTTGATTTCCAGATATTCGAATCCGTCGTTATCAACCATAATTCTCAACGCCCGATCCTGGTATTTATCCTCCAGATAGTTCTCCCACAAATCTGCGGGTTCGAGGATGTGGCCGTCGGCGTCAATCGTACCGTCATAAGGGAATTTTTTGATTTCGTAAGCCATTAATCATCTCCGTCTACTTGCTCAACCCATGTTGCTACGACCACCCGTTGCGGTGAACGCTATTTCTACAAAACAAGGTATAACACACTGGCTAGAAAGTGTGCGTATTTTCTTTATAAGTCAAAATAACCATTAAATAACAAGGGTATAAAAGACATTCTTAATCCACGGTCCCCGTCAACAACCGTAGATGTTAAACTCTGATTTTGATCTTTATAAATACTACTGTGAAGTTATTACCACTAATTATCGGGTTTATTGCTCTAAATTCAGCAACAGCGTTCTCGCAAATTATAGAAGAAATAACGGTCGTGGCTTCCTCTCCAATTGAAACGGAAAAAGTTGACCACGCCTCTGGGAATATTCACGTCATTTCTGGTGAAGATCTAAGGAAAAAAAGATCGGTGTCCCTGGCAGAACACTTAGCCAGTCACAATCCCAGCATTATTCTTAATGGAGCCACTAGTAATCCTCTCCAACCTGATGTCCAGTTTAGGGGATTCGTGGGTTCGTCCCTTCTTGGGTTGCCTCAAGGGCTTGCCGTCTACCTAGATGGTGTTCGTCTTAACGAGCCTTTCGGTGATACGGTTAATTGGGCCTTAATCCCTGAGGAAGCCCTGGAAACAGTATACGTAATTCCAGGTTCCAATCCGTTGTTTGGGCTCAACGCGCTTGGCGGCTCGATCGTCACCAAATCAAAAACGGGTACTTCCTATACCGATTCTGAACTAGAAATTTCTGCAGGCTCTTTTGGAAGGGCTTCGGTCAAAATCTTAAAGGGTGACAATTTTAAAAATGGTTTCAGTTACTTTGTCTCTGGTTCAATCTTTGATGAATCTGGCTGGCGCGACTTTTCTCCGACCTCGGTAAATCGTATGTTTGGAAATATATCCTGGCAGGATAAGTCGACTAAGATTGAGATTATATGTTACGGTGCAAAAGCTGATCTCATTGGTAACGGTTCTGCACCGATACAACTCTTGCAAACTCAAAGAACCAGCATATATACACGACCGGACCAATCAGACCACGATTTAAAGATGTTGAATCTCTCTATCCGGCGCCGATTTAATGACTGGTCAAGCTCAAAAATATGGTTCTTCACCCGATCGAGCGATATCGAATCGTTGAACGGCGATGAATCGGACTTTGAAGAGTGTCTGGCATTTCGAAATTTGCTCTGTCGGCAGGAAGAAAACAAAGAGCATCTGTTGTTGGACTATGCCGGTGCAGGCATTGCCGCCAGAGACGATCTGCTGGGAGGTACGCTTAATCGATCAACTACCTTGCAATCAAGTAAAGGCGCTCGATGGGAGCTACAATTAAACTACGAGGACAAAAGCAGTTTCATATTTGGTGTCGACTACAATAAAGCGGACGTTGACTTCAACTCCTCTACGGAACTCGGAACTCTGGATGATTCTCGCAGAACTATATCGGGGGGTAGGTTTATTCAGGACGCCTTGGTTCATTTAAATACTGCAAATCGTGACCTTAATCTCTTTGCCTCGTTCCAAAGTAATCTAACTACCAAAACAAAAATTAACATCTCGGGTCAACAAAATAAGTCTGAGAGAATTTTGCAGGACCAAATCGGTATTGCTCTTAGTGGATCTCATACATTCAGAAGATTTAATCCTGCCATCAGCATCACTCATGATCTGGGTAGCCAACATAATTTTTATGCAAGTCACTCAAAATCTAATCGTACGCCATCTCCGGTAGAGCTCACCTGTGCTGATGAAAATGATCCTTGCAGGCTCCCCAATGCGTTTTTATCAGATCCTCCTCTGGCCGATGTCAAAGCCAGGACTAATGAGATTGGTTTGCGTAAAGACCAAGGGCTAGCGTTGTGGTTCGTCAGCATCTATGAAACAAAGACCGAAGATGACATTTTATTTGTCAGTTCGGGGTCTCTAACTAATGAGGGGTTTTTCAGCAATATCGGTGAAACTCTGCGTCGGGGACTGGAATTTGGAGTTATTAGAAAAGTGACTAATGATTTTAAGTGGTCGATCAGGTATAGCCATCTAAAGGCTACCTATGAGGAAACGCTAACCCTGCCCAGTCCTCATAATCCAAGAGGGCTCGAGGGTGAAATCAACATTAGTCCGGGGGATAGATTGCCCTCGCTGCCAAGTCACGCTTTGACCGCTAGTATAGATTGGCAAGTTTCAAACCAAATCCTTGTAAATTTGGACCTTAAAGCCCAGTCTGGAATTTACTACAGAGGTGATGAAGGAAATGATCTTGCCAAAATTTCGGGATATGGGACGGTCAATCTAGGTATCCAATACCAATCAAATAAGAGTTTGAAGCTCTTCCTTCGCGCAGAAAATATATTTAATAGTGACTATTCTTCTTTTGGCGTACTGGGCGATCCGAGCGAGGTCCTTGGAGATGAATTTAACGATAAGAGGTTTTTAAGTCCGGGTCAGCCAAGGGGCGTCTGGGTAGGGCTTGCGTACAAGTTATGAAAGAACAAGGTCGTTTGCTGTTGGCCTCCAGAGGAAGTTACTCCTACCTTACAGAACAGCAAAAAGATGTTCTGTCTTCGTTTTGCCGCCACTCATGTGATCGTGTTGTGGAGTATGCTAGGTTGTAGGCGTCTTTCTAGAGACCTGGCACCAGGAAAAAACGCAATGAGTCAACACGAACTTCAGATACGTCCGGCGGATACGCCGAGCGAAAAGCTGGCCAAGATCCTCGAGCTCGACGGCTGCGTGGTCCTGAAGGATTTCATTTCAAAGACCCAGGTTGAATCGCTCTCTGGCGACCTGTGGCCCTACATTGATGCCACGATGAAGTCTCAAAGCGACTTCGGCGGATTTAAGACGACGCGAACCGGCGCCCTGATGGCGCGTTCGCCGGCTTGTCGTGAATTGGCCGTCGATCCCCGGCTACTCGGGCTTGTAGAGTCCTTTCTTGGTCCGTATACAAATACCTTCCAGCTGCATGTTACCCAGGTGATCAGAGTGATGCCTGGTGAGAAGGAGCAGATGCCGCATCGCGATCGCTGGGCGTGGAGCCAGCTACAAGGTCCGTCGGAGGTCGATCCCCCGGTTAACCCGACGCTCGCTAAGCTCATGTCTGAGATTGAGCCTCAACTGAACATCATGCTCGCCCTGACCGACTTTACAAAAGAAAATGGCGCTACCCGGATCGCGCCGGGGTCTACGAAGCTTCCAGATGATACGAAGCTCCCCGAAGAAGCCTTCATCTCCGCAGAGATGAAGCCCGGCTCAGCGCTCGTTTTCTCGGGTTCGGTCTTTCATGGCGCTGGCGCCAACAACAGCGAGCAAGATCGAATCGGGCTCAACATAGATTACACGCTTGGTTGGCTTCGCCAGGAAGACAACCAGTACCTGTCCTGTCCCCCGGAAATTGCGAAGGACCTAGGTCCGAAGCTTCAGGAGCTACTCGGATACGCGGTGGGTGGCCCTTCACTGGGTTACTTCACGCCTCCCATGCCCGCCGGAGAAGATCTGAGAGCGCCCGGGCAGGCACTGCAGCGATCCGCGAAGCCTGTCCGTCTCGACTCGGAAGGTCGACTGGAGTTCGTCGAGGACTGATCCGTTTAGTAATGGGAATCCGATAGCAGAGTGGCAGGGTGGGGTTCGTCATGAGACAAGCTTTACCGTGACCCGGTCAGCTGGTCGAGGCCGCTTAAGAAAAATAACTCGATGAACAAATGGTGTAATATCGCTGCGCGAGAGCAACTGAACGTAACAAAATTTACTGAAGTGAATTAAGAGGGATGAACTTATGAAATTGGACGGAAAGGTATCACTAGTTTCTGCGTGTGGCAGAGGTATCGGAAAAGAGATCGCGTTAACTCTGGCAAGAGAAGGGTCGAATCTCATCATTAATTCGTTCAGCGAAGAGAACACCCAGGCACTGGCCAAAGAGATAGAGGGTCATGGGGTGAAGGTCGTCGCGGTTGCCGGTGACATAACCCGTTCCGCGGTGATCCTTGAGACGGTAGCTGCTGGCATCGAGGCCTTTGGCCAGATCGATATCCTGGTTAACAACGTCGGAGGCGGCTCGGTTGCCGAGATTGATGACAAGGATAATCCTCTTGCGGAAGTGGAGGCGATGTGGGATGGGACCTACGCGATGAGTTTAAAGGCGCCGGTCTTGATGTGTGAGGCGGTGATGCCCCATCTCATGGAGAAGAAGTCGGGCAAGATAATCAACATATCGTCTCTCGCAGGTCGCCCGGGTATGCCTCACGTCGACCTCGTGCCCTTATCGTCCAGTTACCACAGCGCGAAGGCCGGACTGATTCGCTATACCCAGTTGCTCGCAGACCAGATGGGACGCCACAACATAAATGTCAACGCGATCTGCCCTGGGATTATCTACACAGACGGCTGGAAGGAGATCTCGGAAGCGATGGTCAAAAATCATCCGAGCTACAAGGGAGAGGACCCGCGCGAATGGTTTTTAGGGGTCAGCGGAGGAAAATATGCCGCCGGAGGTCTGCCCCAAACCCCTATGCGACGAGAGCAAACCACAGCTGACATAGCCGAAGCGGTGCTGTTTCTCGCTTCCGAAGCGTCGGCCAACATCACCGGCCAGACGCTAAACGTCGACGGTGGAATGGTTAAAGACTAGCGAACTGTTAATAAACTGCTGAGTATCTGAACGTGTCAGCTATTAAAGGTTTCGACTCATTGCCGTTGAGGTTTGAGCTGCTCAATCGCCTGGAGACAATGGGGTTTGATGTTATGACGCCCGTCCAGGCAGAGACGCTACCGGCGATGCTGCAAGGCCAGGATGTACTAGCGCAAGCAAATACGGGTAGCGGAAAGACGGCAGCCTATGGTCTGACCTGTTTGCAACGATTAGACTCGAAAGCATTTCACGTTCAGTCGCTTATATTATGTCCTACTCGCGAATTAGCCGAGCAGGTCGCGCAGAGCTTGCGAAATCTGGCCCGAGAAATCGGTAACACGAAAATCCTGACTATTTGTGGCGGGATGCCGCTGGGGCCTCAGATTGCCTCTTTGGAGCATAGTGCCCATCTTCTTGTTGGCACGCCCGGTCGTGTCCTCAAGCACTTACAAAAGAAAACGCTGCAGATTTTCCATTTGATGCTATTTGTTTCGCAGAC
>CAZYHH010000032.1:8899-16388 GCA_964647295.1 uncultured Pseudomonadales bacterium | reverse complement strand
GTATTACTCGATCGAGAGTGAAACAAGCAGCCGCACAAGCCGATCAAGCTAGCGAGCTCTTGAACAACAAAAGGCTAACGGTCATAAGGGATACTCGAAATCTTTATAGGGCAGTAGCAACGGATGTGGTAAGAGTAAGGGCCAGACTAAAAGCTATTAAATCATCCACGAGCGCTCTTGAGGCCGTAGAAACTGGTTATGAAGTAGGCACTCGAAACGTTGTTGATGTTTTGCAAGCACAGCAGAGGCTATTTTCATCTCAATTCGACTATGCTGATTCGCGATACAATTACATTATCAATTTAATGGCACTAAAGCAGGCCGCCGGAACACTCGAAGAAAGGGATTTAATGGAACTGAACAGGTTTACCGATCCAAGTGATCAAATTATCAGGCAAATCTCTCTAAGTAACGATTCTGGATACATAAGCTTCCAGTAACTTAGTCAGTTTTTGAGTCGCGCCTTTGTTCTTTTCAATTGTCCTTAATGCAGCAGTGCCCATCTTGTGTCTTTGTTCTTCTGACCCAAAAAGATAAATTAAGCACTCAAACAACTCTCTGGAATCAAATACGGTAATGAGGCCGCCATTTTTTTCAAACTCGATCATAACTTCTGAGAAATTATACTGTTGAGGTCCAACTATTATAGGAAGCCCATAAGCCGCGGGCTCAATTGGATTGTGCCCTCCAACCCTAACAAAGCTACCCCCTACCATGGCAACATCTGCCAAACCATAAAGCTCGACTAGACTACCCATAACATCGCCAATCAAGACATCAATATCAATCAATGACCGGGTGTTAACTTTAGAAGATTCATAACAAACCGAAAAACCACTCTGAGTGAAATATTGTCCAACCTTTACAGCTCTAATTGGATGGCGGGGAACCAAAATCAGTACTAACTCCGAGTAATGTTCTTTCAATAACTTATAAGCATCCAGCACGATTTGCTCTTCCCCATCATGAGTTGAAGCAGCAATCCAAATTGGCTGATCTGCAAAGCCCCAAGCCTTCTTTTTTTCGGCAGATCGACCGATTATTTCAGCAGGGAGATCTATATCAAACTTCATGTTGCCCAAAGCCGAAATTTTCTCCTCCTCTACGCCCAGCTCTCTAAATCGCTCTACATGTTGCTCATATTGACAGGCGACAAAGGCAATTTGACCTAGCAATTTCTTAACTAAGGGGCGAATCAGGCCATAACCTCGTGCCGATTTTTCGGATAATCGAGCATTAATACAAATCACCGGAATATCACGTTCCCAAGCCTCATTAATCAAATTCGGCCATAATTCAGTTTCCATCAAAACAAGAATCTTGGGTTCTACTTGATCAAAAAATCTAGAGACAGCAAACGTATAATCATAGGGCAAATAACGATGTTCTACAGAGTCGTTAAATATCTTTCTGACCATTGCCGACCCCGCGGGCGTCATCGTGGTCACTAATACAGAAAGCCCTAGCTTCCGTTGGATCAAATTCTTAATAACTGGAGCCGCAGAAATCGTTTCTCCTGCGGACACCGTATGAAACCATATCCGATCACTTGACTTTAACGATGCCATATATCCGAATCGTTCTGGTATGCGTTTGGCATACTCTGGCTCACGCAAAGACCTCCATAACAAACGGATAAAAATAATAGGTAAAAAAAACCACAGGACAATTCGATAGAGATATAAGATCATTGCGACAGCGTGATCGAGCTCTACTTTACTGTCAACGCCTAGCAATGCAGAACAAGTCTTCAATAAAAACAAATGTATCAATAGATTCTGTCATAGTCGGCGGTGGTATCGCGGGCATATGGCTTCTTCGTCTACTCACTCAAAAAGGTTATAACACGATACTCCTCGAGCAAGACTCATTGGGATCAGGACAAACACTAGCTTCCCAGGGAATGATTCATGGCGGACTAAAGTATGCTTTATCCGGTTTACTTTCAAAGGAATCTGAGGCGATCGCTAGAATGCCTCAGCGCTGGAGAGAATGCTTAAACTCAAAAAGCGGAGAGATAGACCTAAGAAAAGTATCATTATTGTCGAAAGATTATTATATGTTCAGCGATAGTCAAATCGGCAAGCTCGCTAGTTTTTTTGCGAGCAAATCTCTTCGTGGACGAATCCAAAAAGTAGACCAACAGAACAAACCAGTTGTCTTTTCAGGTTTTGATGGAGTTATATACAAGCTCAATGACTTTGTACTGGATACAGAATCTCTTTTATCTGAGTTAACTCAAGGCCTGGAAGATCGCATTCTTAAATTGAAATGTTCAAATCAAAATATCAAAAAGATCGACCAAGGCTACGAGATCATGCTTTCTGATATCTGTATCAAGAGCAATGTATTGATTAACTGCGCCGGCAATGGATCGAAAACTCTCTTGGACGACCTATCAATAGAAAGCTTTAAAACTCAAAATCGGCCTCTCAAACAAATAATCGTCGATGCCCCCGAGCAACTGGATATGTTCGCACACTGTATTACGAATCTTTCGAGCACCGAGCCTCGATTGACTGTCACCACTCATCGATCTGACTCAAATAAGATCTGGTATGTCGGAGGCCAGCTAGCTACTAATGGAGCATATTTGACTGACGAGGAGCTAATCGAAAATGCCAAAAAAGAGCTTCGTCAATGTATGCCCTGGCTGACAATTACCGAAAACACTTGGCGAACATTCGCGGTAGATCGAGTGGAGCCGCTAACCAAGAATCGTCTCAAACCCAACGAGGCTTTCGCTAAGAGGAGCCAAAACTTCTTACAGTGCTTCCCTACCAAATTAACTCTTACACCAGACCTCGGAGACAAAGTTCTAGAAATTCTAGACCCTCCCAAACTCCATGAAAGATTCGTGAGTACGCACACGAGAGCCGAAATTGGCAGCTCACCCTGGTGATGGGCCGAAGAACATTAGGCCAAACGGGCATCGAGGTTTCTGAACTAGCTCTGGGCAGTGTGAAATTTGGTCGTATTCAAGGACTGAAGTATCTCAAGAAGTCTCGGATACCCAATGATAAAGAGCTTCTGGAGTTATTAAGAACAGCAAAGCGTCTTGGTATCAATTTGTTAGATACGGCACCAGCGTATGGAGAAAGCGAAAGTCGAATAGGGAAGCTATTAGCCAAAGAAATCAGCGATTGGATTATCGCTACAAAAGTTGGCGAAGAGTTTGACGGAAATCAATCACATTTTGATTTCAGCCCAGAGGCAATTGAAGCAAGCGTCTATAGATCTATTAAACGTCTAGGCAAGGAGTGCCTCGACATCGTATTGATTCATTCAAATGGAGAAGAAGAAAAGATTTTATTGCGTTTCGGGGCACTGGAAAAACTTCTAGATCTGAAAAAACGCGGTATTATTAGAGCAGCAGGAATCTCTTATAAAACCCAGGTGGGAGCAAAAATCGCCATTTCTCAAAATGCGGACGCCCTAATGGCGACTTTAAACTTGTCTGACACTTCGCAAGAAAGTTCCATCAAGGACGCACACAACGCAAATATTGGAGTTCTGATCAAAAAACCTTTCGACAGTGGCCACAACGTAGGGCCTTCGAACCTAAATTTCATCCTCTCCCACAAAGAAGTCAGTAGCGTAATAATCGGCACCACGAGCACCCAACACCTTGAGGAAAATGCTCAATGGCTCGAGCATCATTAACTATCCTTGATCCTCTCGACTATATTGCTAGTTGATAACATCTCTACCAAACTCAATACTCGGACGCTGCCTCCTGAAGACCTAACGATCTCCGCCCCAACGACCTCGTCCTCTCTATAATCACCACCTTTAACCAAAATATCCGGTTGGATTTTCTCCAGCAACCATTCAGGCGTATCTTCATCAAAACCAACAACCCAATCCACTGACTCCAAACCAGACACAACCAACGCCCTAGCATCATACTTTACAATCGGCCGGCCAGCTCCCTTCAAACGAGTAACCGAACTATCTTTATTGAGCGCCACAATTAAGCGATCACCCAGCTTGGCTGCCTCTTCCAAATAAGTAACATGGCCGGCGTGCAAGATATCAAAACAACCATTGGTAAAAACGATGGCATCACCCCTATCCTTCGCTTCCTGAACCATATCAATCAAGTCACCTATTTCTAACACACCACGACCCAAGGGCTCCCGCCTTAAGCCCGCCTTCAATTCTGGTGCAGAGATAGGCGCTGTGCCAAGCTTGCCGATCACCAAACTCGAGGCAACATTAGCCAACTGCACAAAATCTTGAACTCTCATCCCCATAGCCAAACCCAACCCCATGACAGCAGCAGCAGTATCGCCTGCCCCAGTCACATCAAAGACATCCACAGGTCTAGCAGGAATATGGTGGCTACTTTTTGAATCATTAAGACTCATACCATCCTCTCCCAAGGTAACCACAATATTCTTAATATTTAATTCTCCGCAGAGCATCCGAGCAGCCTCAGGAAAATCTGATTTTTCTTTACCTGAAAAACCCCTAAATTCCTTTTCATTCGGTTTAACAATATTCGCGTTTCGATATTCATCAAGTGGTTTGCACTTAGGATCTACCACAACAGGCACACCCAGTTTTATGGACGCCGCTATCAACGCGCTAGGGTCCTGTAACACCCCTTTATCATAATCTTCTAGTATGATCACGTTCGCATCTTGGAGATTCTTCTCTACTTTATTGAGCAACATCGCCAATCTTTCGCTCTCACCGCTAATCGGTATCTCTTCCTCAAAATCCAATCGAACTAATTGTTGATTCTGAGCGATCACTCTAAGCTTCAACGGGGTCGGCCAATCCTTGATCTCCAAAAATTGGCAGCTGACTCCTGCTGCCGATAACACCTCGTTCAACTGGTTACCGGCTTGATCTTCACCAACAAAGCCAATGAGCGTACAACGAGCACCCAAACTCACTACATTTAGTGCAA
Organism: uncultured Pseudomonadales bacterium; assembly: GCA_964647295.1. Classification (GTDB taxonomy): domain Bacteria; phylum Pseudomonadota; class Gammaproteobacteria; order Pseudomonadales; family Azotimanducaceae; genus UBA4421. The sequence continues at coordinate 11,470 of CAZYHH010000032.1, read as the reverse complement.
CGTTCGCCGCCCCACCGGGGCGATAGTCCTTATCAGACACCTTGACTACAGGAACGGGGGCTTCCGGCGAGACTCGTTCTGCCGATCCAGCCCAATACTGGTCCAACATTATGTCGCCAACTACCAGAACATGTCGGTCACTAAAATTCAGATTTTCGAAGACATCCTTCTGATCCTTCACCATAGAGGCCTCTCAGGATAAATTTCAAGAATTCTATCACGTAGTCATTTAGTATTGACGTCCAACAATCACACCAAACCAATAGTCTTTGATCTGGAAACCGTTTTTTGGACTCTCCTAAAATCACAATAAATGAATTTCGGCCGTCTTTATGGCCATCCTGGCTCGTTGTCATAATTGGGTGGTTGGTTTCAAGGTTACCTATAAAAGTCATTTTCTTTGTAGGAAAGGCACTGGGGGAAGTTGTTTATCGGGCAAGCCATCGACGGCGCCATATCACCGAAGTTAACCTCTCACTTTGTTTTCCAGATTTAACTCAGGCCGAACACAAAGCCCTCGTTAAGGAGAGCTTTAAACAAGTCGGCATCGGCCTAGTTGAGCTTTTATTACCTTGGTTAAACCCTAAACGCGATCTATCACAACGATTCGATGTTTATGGAAAAGAAAATCTGATCTCGGCTCTCAAAAAAAACAAAGGCGTCATTATCGTCGGTGCGCATTTTGCCGCGTTAGATGTGGCTATTCCAGTTTTGTGTAGTTTCGGTCCGATAGACTGTATGTACCGTGCTAACCGCAATCCCGTTTGGGAATGGTTACAAGTGACTGGTAGGCAAAATTTTTTTGGCCGTGTCATCGAACGAGAAGAGATGAAAAAAACCATCCGGTGCCTAAGAGAGGGCAGAGCAATTTGGTATGGGGCTGACCAAGACTATGGGGCTAAACATTCAATTTTTGCGCCGTTTTATAACATTGACGCAGCGACAATCGTAGCTACCTCGCGTCTTTCGAGAGTCAATGAATCGCCCGTCATATTCCTGAGACAATATCGAAATGTTCAAGAACAACGTTGGGAAATCCATTTCTCTCAAATACTCGAAAATTTTCCGAGTGGTGATGATTATCTAGACGCCGTGAAAATCAATCACCTAATCGAGGATGGCATTAACGAAGCCCCGGCCCAATACCTTTGGATGCACAGAAGATTCAAGACAAGACCCATCGGCCAGAAAAGTTTCTATTGATTTGAGAACTGTTCTAATGACTCAGTCTCAGTATGCTGGACCAAACCATTTCCGGTGAAATAGACTCCATCCCATAAGCAGACTGCAGGTTTTCGACACGCCGACCACGACAACCCGTCAGCTCAACACTGGTTGGCCCGTACAGACCCAGAGTAGGCACACCAATAGCTGCACTTAAGTGCATCAGACCGGTATCTACCCCAACCACCACTTGGGATTCACTTAACTTAGATGCTAACTCCTTCAATGGCATCTTCGGCATTAAGGTTGCATCAGATCCGGCAACTATCTTCTCCGCATCACGACGCTCAACCTCATCACCCCAGCTAACAAGTACTTCAAGTCCTACAGACTTTGCCTTCATCGCTAAATTTATCCAGTAATCCAGAGGCCATCTTTTTGACTCCCAAGTAGTCCCATGCAATAAAAAAATTTGCTTCCTAACTTCACTTATTTTTTGGATACCAGTATTCGGCTCCTCAGAGAGTTGATAGCTCAAAGCTTGTGAAAACAAGTTCCGTTGTCGATCAATTGCATGCAAATCTCGAGGCACTAGAATCTTTCTGTGATAAAGGAACGAAACAAGCGGCTCTCTTGCCGAACCGTAGTCAAACCCCACTCGACTATTGCTATTAGCAACTAAACTGCAAGCACCGCTCTTCAATAGCCCCTGAGAATCTAAACAGATATCGTAGTGTTTCCCCGATAACTCGCGTTTGAAATCTCTCATTTCATCGAGGGAAGAAAACAATGAATTACGCCACCTCCTCCAAGCAACTGGTATCACCTTTGAGACGCCTGGGTGTAATTCTGCGATCTCCGAAAAAGCTTCTTCCACAACCCAGTCAATTTCAAATCCTGATTCGGTTGCATCACTAACGGCTGGTAGCGCATGAACCACATCGCCTAACGATGAAGTCTTGATCAATAGGACTCTCATAAATCCAAAATCGCTATGACTTCTCGGGGAGATATTTTTTTCAAACAATCTAAATGTCCCAAAGGACAAGTTCTTTTAAAGCATGGCCTGCAGTCCAGGCTCTTCGAAAGCGTTTGGCTATTCGAGGACAAGGGTGGCGTGAACTCGTCAGAAGTAGAACCAAACATAGCGATGGTTTTCGTTTCAAGCGCCGCGGACACATGCATCAATCCAGAGTCATTACAGATCAAAACTTCAGAGAGTGAAATCAAATCCACGACATCAACCAACGAAGTCTTCCCCGATAGATCAATAATCCCTTCTACTTCTCTGGCGATCAAAGCACAGTCAGCAGAATCTTTCGCAGATCCAAGCAGCCAAATTTGCCGGCCTTTAGACACACCATATTTTGCTACCTCAACAAAATAAGAGATCGGCCATTTTTTCGC
>CAZYHH010000032.1:0-8799 GCA_964647295.1 uncultured Pseudomonadales bacterium | reverse complement strand
TCTCTCCCAACCAACCGACCCTTCTTTTGATTCCAGCAAAAAACGGTATCAAAGCTGACTTCCAAGAATTAGGAAGGATAAATGCTTCATCATACTCTCGAGCACGCAGCTTCCTTGCCATTTGAAGGCGCTCACTTAGACCCAACCTACCATGGCCTACACCAAGCGTATAGCAATCTCGAACTTCCGCCATCCTTGAAGCCAACGGACTCGTGGATGAAGGGGCCAAGACATCTATGACACCAGAGACAGGACGATCAGACAGCCCTTGAATAAGCGAATGGGCCATGACCATGTCTCCGACCCACGCCGGAGCCACGATCAAAGATTTCACTGCACGAGTGTGTGCCATTCTTTATTAACTGTTCTATTACCTCGCACCTGATCAAAATACGCGGTCTGTATTTTTTCAGTGATAGGACCTCGTGAGCCACCTCCTATTTTTCTATCGTCCAACGACTGGATGGGTAACACCTCAGCAGCCGTACCAGTAAAAAATGCTTCGTCGGCAATATATACTTCATCTCGTGTAATTCGGCGTTCTAGTATTTGGAATCCTAATTCTTCCGCCAAACGAAAAACCGTCGCACGAGTAATACCTGCTAAACAAGATGTCAGTTCAGGCGTATGCAAAACCCCATCTTTAACTACAAAGATGTTCTCTCCACTTCCCTCTGCGACATATCCTTCATTATCTAGGAGTAACGCTTCATCACAACCACTATCCAGCGCCTCATGGAGGGCCAATATAGAATTGGTGTAGTTGCCATTGGATTTTGCTTTACACATGGTGATGTTAACGTGATGCCGCGTATAGGAAGAAGTCCTAACTTTTATTCCCTTCTCTCGAGAATCTGGATCCATATAATCTGGCCAAGGCCAGGCCGCAATAGAGACATGAACCGATAAGTCTTTCGCTCTAATGCCAAGCGCTTCACTGCCGAAAAACACCATAGGGCGCAAATAGCCTTCTTCAAGTTTGTTTTGGCGAAAGACATCGATCTGGGCAGTATTCAGTTCATCTTTGGTAAAAGGAATTGTGATCCCCAAAATATGTGCCGAATCGAATAACCGATCCGTGTGTTCCTGTAATCTGAAAATGCTCGTGCCTGCTGCCGTCTTATAGGCTCGCACTCCCTCGAAGACACCCAGACCGTAATGAAGTGTATGTGTTAGAACATGGACATTGGCATCTCGCCACGGGAGCATCTCGCCATCCATGAAGATCCAACCATCTCGATCGGCTAAGTTCGAATCAGACAATATTATTCTCTAAAATTAATGAGATAAGGAGGACTATTGCACCAAAAAAACGTCAAATAGTCACCTGCCACTAATTTCTTATGTTTTAGGACTAGGACTATAATCACACAAGCTGAATTTCTTAGAGTTCGGATTTAGAGTTTCTCAGTTTATTTAAATGGATTTATCAGAGTGTGAAGTAATGAACGAGGTTGGCCGCAAAAATCTCAATAGTGACTGCGCGATTGAGCAGGCAAATCAGGGTGACATAGAAGGTATCTTAAGTCTCATAAGGCCGCTAGAAAAAACAGGGGCGCTAGTAAGGCGTTCAAAAAAAAGAATCGAAGAAGATATCGACGCCTTTCTCATTGCTAAATGGGAAGAACAGATCATCGGCTGCTGCGCAATCTTCGGCCATGCTGATAAAGCTGAACTTGCCTGTATCGCGGTACACGAAGAATTCCGACGGGAAAAACGATTTCCCAATATAGGACGTCGATTATTAAGCGCCAGTGAAGAACTTGCTAGGAATCAGGGAATAAAAACACTATTCGTGTTAACCACACAAGCTAGAGACTGGTTTATAAGGAAAGGTTTTATGGACGCCTCTATCGAAGACCTCCCTGCCAAAAAAAAGGAACTCTATAATTGGCAAAGACAATCGAAGATTTTATCCAAATCCTTATCGTGAAAATCGAATTTGTCCACAACCAAAGGGATCAAAAACATGACTGACGAGCGCCATCATTCATCTATCGTTGTAGACGGAGTAGAACAAGCACCGAGCAGAGCGATGCTATATCCCGTGGGCTTTTCGGAAGAAGACTTCAAAAAACCTCAGATCGGGATCGCTTCGACCTGGAGCATGATAACTCCGTGTAATATGCATATCAATGAGCTTGCGGATGAGGCCGAGGCAGGCGCCAATCAGGCTGGTGGCAAAGCCGTTCAGTTTAATACGATTACGGTTTCAGACGGTATTTCGATGGGCACCCCAGGGATGCGTTATTCGCTGGTGTCACGAGAAGTCATCGCAGATTCCATCGAGACGGTCGTGGCCGCCCAGGGTTTTGACGGATTCGTTGCAATAGGCGGTTGCGATAAGAACATGCCAGCTTGCGGTATTGCGATGGCAAGGCTTAATCGGCCCAGCGTTTTCGTTTATGGAGGAACAATACTTCCTGGTAAAAACAGGCGAGATATTGTTTCCGTCTTTGAAGCCGTTGGCGGACATGCTGCCGGGAAAGTGTCTGATATCGAATTAAAGGAAGTCGAGTCGACCGCGATACCAGGGCCAGGGTCCTGCGGAGGCATGTACACTGCCAATACGATGGCCTCGGCGATGGAGGCTCTAGGCCTGTCTTTACCAAATAGTTCAGCCCAAAACGCGGTCAGTGATGAAAAAAAAATAGACAGTAAGAACGCCGGAATCGCCGTTCGTAATCTGATCAAAAAAGGAATAAAGCCTAGCGATATCCTGTCTATGGAATCTTTCGAAAACGCTATTACCCTGGCAATCACTTTAGAAGGGTCAACCAACGCAGTCCTTCACCTGCTCGCAATTGCGCATGCAGCAGGTATCAACCTACAACTTGATGACTTCAATAGAATTGGTGCAAAGGTGCCAGTGCTTGCAGACATGCGTCCTGCTGGGGAATACGCCATGAGCGAGCTCATCGAGATCGGCGGTATACAACCATTAATGAAACTCTTGCTTGCCGAAGGACTCTTGAACGGAGACTGTCTCACGGTTACTGGCGAAACGATCGCCCAGAATCTTCAACGAGTTGAAGATTATCCTAAAGATCAAAAGATTATTCGTCCCCTAAGTAATCCAATCAAGAAAGATAGTCACTTGGTGATTCTGCGAGGCAATCTGGCTCCTGGCGGCGCTGTCGCCAAAATAACGGGGCACGAGGGACTGACCTTCGAAGGAACCGCTAAATGTTATAGCGGCGAAGAGGCCGCAATGAAAGCGATCATGGATGGTAGCGTTAGCAAAGGCGATGTGGTGGTGGTTAGATATGAAGGGCCTAAAGGTGGGCCGGGTATGAGAGAAATGCTTAGCCCAACCAGCGCGATCAACGGCCGAGACCTTTCTGAACATGTCGCGTTGATCACTGACGGTCGCTTTTCTGGTGGATCACACGGTTTCGTGATCGGCCACATCACTCCAGAAGCCTTTGATGGTGGCCCTATTGCAATGATTGAGGATGGGGATTCAATCGCGATCAATGCAGAAACTCGAGAAATAAATCTGATAATTCCTGAAGAGGTCTGGGATAAACGCAAAGCTAAATGGTCTCGGCCAGCGCCTTATACAAAAACCGGTACCCTGGCAAAATACGCGCGCCTTGTGAGCACCGCAAGCGAGGGCGCTGTGACCGACAAATATCTGGATTGAATGAGAAGAGGTTCGTTGAATTTAGAGAAAAGATGCGATTTTTGCCTAAGACAAGCGAAAGCAGTCCATCAACTGGACGGGTATAACTTAACGGCTTGTCGAGACTGCTGGGTTGAAGCGGCCGATGGATGGGATGACCAACACCAGTTGACTTTATTCGAAGCCTTACAGAAAAACAGTCTATTGATCCCAGACAGAAATGAACAAGGCCTACTGCCACGAGAATATCAGCCACCACTAGACTTCAATATCTAGGACTGAGTCATTTGGTGGACTTGATCGACTAGGTACTTGACATTATCGACTGGGGTCTCAGGAATAATTCCGTGACCAAGATTGAATATGTGACCTGATTTCCCCTTTACGCTGTCTAAAATAGCTCGCGCCTGCAGCTGGATACTTTCTTGGTTAGCACAAAGTACGATCGGATCCAGATTACCCTGTACCGAGTGACAACCAAGTTTATCCCACGTACTCCTAAGCGGTGTTCTCCAATCAAAGGCGTAGACATCTATCGGTAATCCAGCAAGTGACTCTAAGAGATGTTGATTACCGGTACCAAAATAGATAATCGGAACTTCTCCCTGAAGACCATCAAGCAATCGCTTGAGATGAGGACGCACAAATTTTTCAAAATCTTGGGTTGAAAGATTTCCAACCCAAGTATCAAAGAGCTGAATAGCTTCTACACCTGATGCGACTTGAAGCTGCAGATAACTCGATACTTGGTCAACCAGCTTAGACACCAAGGCACTCCACAAATCCGGTCGCTCATACATCATCTTCTTTACATACGTATAGTTACGAGAAGCACCTCCTTCGATCGCATAGGAGGCCAGTGTAAACGGCGCACCCGCAAAACCAATCAGTGATACTTCCTTTGGCAGATCGGCACAGATGTTCTTGACCGTATGCTCTATATAAGGCGTGCCAATTTCTGCGTCCACGACCCTCAAGTTTTCAACGTCTTTCTGCGTTCGCACCGGATTTGAAAAAATCGGACCAACCTTTTCAATATAATCTAGGTCTAGCCCCATGGGCTCCATAATCGGTAATAGATCTGCAAACATAATTGCCGCATCGGTGCCCAAAATTCTCTGTGCATCAAGAGTCGCGAGAGCCGCCTTCTCTGGATTCTTAAAAAATTCCAACCTACTCATCTTACCCTTTACAGCATGGTACTCGGGCATGTACCTGCCCGCCTGGCGATTCAGCCAGATCGGCGTGTATGGGGTCGGCTCTCCACGACACGCCCTCAGAAAGACCTTATTCAAGGACATCCTCACTAATTCCCAAAGCTAGCGGATCGACGTCTTGTTCATAATCTACAGACCCAAATCCAAACCCAAATATTTTCAGGAAGTCTTCGCGAAAACCCTCCAGGTCTCCGTATTCTTCGAGGCTAGTCGTATCCACTAATTGCCATCGGCGTCTAACTTCTTCCTGGACTTGATCCATTAATTCTTGATCGTCCATTCTTATGCGGTTGCTTTCGTCAAGCCTTTGAGATGTGCCGGGCTTAAGCTGCGTGGAAAAGAGTCGATAGATGTGGCTAATACAATCTTCGTGACTATTTTGTTCTTTCATTACTTTAAATAGCAATGCAACATAAAGCGGCACGACCGGTATCGCCGCACTGGCCTGGCTGACGATTGCTTTTAAGACTGCTACCCGTGCTGACCCCCCAAAGGCACTAAGACTGTCAGAAATCGCGCGCTGTGCTCTATCGAGATCCATTTTTGCTTGCCCCAGAGTGCCGTCCCAATAAATGGGCCAGGTAAGCTCACTGCCGATATAAGTAAAAGCAACCGTCTGGCAACCAGTTGCAAGAAGATTTTCTTCCTTCAATGCCTGAATCCAGTACTCCCAATCTTCACCTCCCATCACAGACACCGTATCAGCTACCTCCTGTTTCGAAGCAGGCTCTAAAGAGACTTGGGTGACTTCACCCTTATCCACGTTTACTGACTTCATCTCTAGTACTTTCTCGCCCAGTGGCTTTATGCTCGATCGATGCAATGTCTGGGTCCGGGGATGCAGCCTGACTGGCGAGGCGAGGCTGTAGACAACCAGATCAATCTGCCTCAAATCTCTTTTGATCGTTTCGATGGCCTGCTGGCGAATTTCATCAGAAAAAGCATCGCCGTCGATGGTTCTCGCGTATAACCCTTCTTTGGAAGCAAACGCCTCAAAAGCTTTGTTGTTATACCAACCGGCCGACGCCGTTTTCTTAACGCTAGGTTCTTTTTCCAGCGAGATGCCCAGCGTGTTAGCTCGCGCGCCAAACCCCGCCACGATCCTCGACGCTAAACCATAACCGCCCGAACAGCCCAGGACCAAAACATTTTTGAAGTCCCCTGCCGTTAGGTCTCCCTGTCTTTGCACCTGTTGAATCTGATAATTGACATGCTCAGCACAACCAGAAGGATGCGCGGTGGTGCATATAAAACCTCTGATTCTCGGCTTAATAATCATCTTAGTGCCCCAGTTTGAGAAGATCGACCCCGTCTTTTATCTAAGACGAAGTGCATTCAGCCTATAATACCGTTTGATGCTGCCCAACGCATTGCCTTGTCTACTTTAAAGACAAACGGCCCATCTCTTCTCATCGTTGCACTTGCCGTTTGTCCGGGCAACAACTGGATCTCGCGATCGCCATCCATTGCCAAAATACCCGGCCCTTCAAAAAGCACCGGACTCTCCATCTTGATTCGTTCGGCAGAATCCACACTGACCTCGCCGAACAAGCCCGGAGATAGGGGCGCGCGAAATGACCTGCCAGTCCCAGAAAGGTTGACCAGTAATCCTTCATCATCGTCCTCATAAACTGGATCCACAAACCCACCGATAGGCGACATGCCGATGGAAGCGGGCTCTGCTCGAGTCAACAGCAGTTTTCGAATATTGTTCGCTCTGAAAGGCAACAGGCTGCCGAGCTGGTCATCATTCAAAAGAACCAAATCAATTAAAGCGATATCTTGGACGCCAGCCGACTCAACATGTATGACCTTGGACCTGGATTTCAGATTGTTTTCGGTGATCTTACCCACCGCGTTTAGACCCGCGACAATACCAGCTAAAGTCGGCTCAACAGACAAGGGGAACACATTGTTGGTCCCCGTCGACAACGGTATCAGATCGATCTCGCTAGCGCATTTCACGATGGCCCGGTTGGTACCATCCCCACCAAGCGAGACTATCGTCTGACAGCCTATTTCAGTGAATCGATGAATGGCTTGTTGAGTGTCTCTCGAATCGTTTTTTACAGGCGCATCCAACACGTGGACAGTCGCATCAAGCTGCATGTGTTCAAGCGCCAACTCTGCTATCCGAAAGGGTTCTCGCATCACATAGATATCGGACACACCCACCGAATCCGCGCCCGCTGCAATTCGCGCTACGATGTCCCTTTTGGCTTCGTGCGTCATGTTAGACGCGCGAGCGGCAAGACGGCGAACATCGCGCCCCGACATCGGATTTACACAAAGTCCGATCTTGCTCAAACGCTATCCTCTCTCAGGAGTCATCGATTCAGGAACTGGGACAAGAACTCGTAGGTGACCGCAGAGTTATAATCTCTGTTAGCCTTTCTACGAAAACCGTGTCCCTCATTGTTCGCGAGAACGTACCAGACTGGCACACCAGATCCTTTTAATGCATCTACAATCTGCTCACTCTCAGAAAGGGGAACTCGGGGATCATTTGCTCCCTGTGAAATCATCACGGGCGTGATCATCTGATCAACATGAGTCAGGGGTGAGATCTCCGTCAAGAATTCTCTCATCTCAGGGAGACGCTCGTCTCCATACTCCGCCCTTCTCAAGTCCTGTCGATAAGGCTGAGTATTTTCTAAAAAAGTCACAAAATTAGAGATGCCGACCCTTTCGACCGCCGCTTTGAGCCGCTTTCCATAGTGGACCATGCTAGCCAGAACCATATAACCGCCATAAGAGCCACCCATAACGACCACTCGATCTTGATCGAGATCGGGTTGGGTATCGATCCAATCCAACAGCGACCCGATATCTCTTACAGAATCTTCCCTGAGCTTACCGTTGTCTAACCTTAGATAACTCTTACCATACCCCGCGGAGCCTCTGACGTTTGGAGCGATGTAAGTAACACCGAGCTCCTTAACCAAAGATTGGATGGTAGTCGAAAAATAAGGGCGATACTGACCCTCGGGTCCGCCGTGGATGGATATCAAGACGGGGTGAGGACCTTTTCCAGGTGGAGCATACCTAAACGCGGGAATGGACCGACCATCAAATGTTCGATAGGTGATCAACTCAGGCTCAACAAAACCACGTCGGTCCAGGCCCGCGATTTCGCTTTGCGTCCAACGCTCTACACTTGTACTGAACAAATTCAAGCGATAAACATCCGTCGGCGAAACCGGCGTATTAAGCGAAAAGGCGATACTCTGGCTGTCTGGAGAGAAACGAGAGGAGCCTAAAATCCCACGCGGCATCTTCGGCAACGGGATTTCTGTCAGGTCGTCAGCGTTTATCAGCTTGGCCTTAGATATGCCGCCTTCGTTTATGGAATACAAGATAAGGTTTTTATCAGGGGACAAGGAAAACGCCTCCACATTCCACGACGCGTCAGACGATATCACCTGAGTCCGGCCGGACTTGGGGTTTAACCGATGCAGCTGCATAAATTCAGAACGCTCATCGCTGGTGTAATATATGTCACCATTTAGGCCATATTCAGCCGCCCCAATAGAAGTACGCTGATCCTCTGGGAAGATATTTTCCAGTGCCCCCGACTCTAGATCCAATTCATATAAATAGGACTCGTTAATGGAAATGTACTTCGATACGAGCATACGAGCACTATCCAACGACCAATCTTCAATGCTCCAAGACCCTTCCGTAGTCTCTAAAACGGAGACACTCTGGCCCGTTAAATCTTGAACGCGGATATCCCAGTTTCGGCCATTTCTTTCAGTGGTGCTGTATCCGAAGCGCTGACTATCTGGAGCCCATACGGCGCCGCTATACCTAGATCTACCATCAGATAAAAGATGACTAGAGCCATCCTTAAGGTCTAGCAAATAGAGCTGATAGAATTCCGAGCCGCCGCGATCCTGGCTGATGATCACGTGGTCCTTCGCGCCTCCTTCCGGTATCGAAATCCCCCGAATCGGC
>CAZYHH010000031.1:2233-16788 GCA_964647295.1 uncultured Pseudomonadales bacterium | reverse complement strand
AAGGCAAGCAAAGCTAACATCTCCAGCCCCGCTGCGCCTAAGGGTGCGGTTAACAAGGCCCAACGGAGTTTCTTGATCGGACCAGATAACACCCCAATCGCTTTGGTAGATCCCAACTGGGCAGGTATTTCTCGGGCAACCGACAGCGTGGATAATGAGGCGGAAACAAAAGTGACTGCCTATCAGACCCCATCAACCCCATGGGGAGAACCTGACTTTCAAGGCGTATGGACTGGGAACGCCGCTCATGGCATACCGCTTGAACGGCCAATCGACTCGGTTAACGATGAAGCCCTCACAGCAGAGCAGGCAGCGGCGCGCAGAGAAAGAGGAACACTGGGTAGCATATGGGGGTATGAAAGAGAGTGGCGCGACACCACACTGGGTTACGTCAAATCTGCTCCGTCTAGACAGGTTGCGATGATTATCGACCCGCCAAATGGCCGTTTACCGGCTATGACAACAAAGGGAGAGGAGCTTGCCGAAGAAGCTAAGAAAAACCGTTACTATGAAAAAATAGTCGACGGGCCGGAAGATCTCACCAATTACGTCAGGTGTATTACTCGGGGACTCCCGGGGATGATGATGCCAAGTATCTACAATAACGGACTTCAGATCGTCCAAAGCCCAGGATATGTCGCGGTTCAAAAAGAAATGATTCACGAAACGCGAATCATTCCAACCGTTAATAATGAAACCGCGAACACTGCAGATGTAAAGCAATGGCTCGGACATTCCAGTGGAAGATGGGAGGGCGACACACTCGTCGTGACAGTCCAAGGATTCAATGGTCGTGCGCCCTACCGAGGCGCTGGAAAAAATCTCACGCTTACTGAGCGCTATCGAAGGACTGGACCGGAGACATTGGAATATCAATTCACGGTGAATGACCCCAGCATCTGGACCAAACCGTGGACCGGTAAATTTAATTTTGTCAAAGACGATTCGCAATACGAGCTTGTCGAGTATGCATGCCATGAGGGCAACTACGGCATGACTAACATACTGAGCGCGGCCCGATCTAAAGACAAACAAAATAATGATCCAGCAGGAGGCTAGATTTGTTACACGAAAAAACACCAGGACTAATGGCCTCTCTTTTCATTTTAGTTGTCGGATTGGCATTTTCACTAAACCAGGCTTCTAGCCATCATGCTTTTTCCTCAGAATTCGACGCGACAAAACCAGTCAAACTGAGAGGAAAAATCACCAAGATGGAATGGGTTAACCCACACGCGTGGATGCACCTTCAAATCATCAACGAAGCCGGTGATGCCGAAGACTGGATGATCGAAGCGGGGCCTCCAGGCGCATTGGTTCGACGCGGTTGGAACAGGAACTCCGTCAAACCGGGCACCGAAGTCCTAGTGGAAGGCTACCAAGCCACAGACGGGGCAAATCGAGCCAACGGCCGGGATGTCACCTTCCCCGACGGCCGACGCTTGTTTGCTGGTTCTTCTGGCACCGGCGCGCCTTACGACAACCCCGAATCCCATCCAAAAGGGCAAGACTAAGGGGAATTCGTACAAACGGCTGAACAACCTTAATGGGACAATTGGGCAGCCTCAAACTCCTATCGCCCCTCGCTGATAAAGTTCTTTAATTCGTTCTTCGTCGTATCCGAGTAAATCGCGTAAATATCGATCCGTGTCGACACCAAGACAAGGGGCAGCGCTTTGAACGTTAGAGTTACTATTTTGGGTGACCCAAGGTATCCCAGTGTGTGCTCTTTCGCCCACTTCTGGATGAGCTCGCCGTTCAACAAAACCTCGCACAGATAGATGCGGGTCTTTGATAATATCTTCTGTTGTCATGGTCGGAAAAGCGGCGATACCTTTTCCTTGCAACACCCTTGTGATTTCCCATCGATCTCTCGTAGAGCACCAATCTGAGATAATCTGATCTAACGCATCTTCATTCCTTTTTCGCATTTCAAGACTGGTAAACCGGTGATCAGAAAATAAACCTTCAGCCAGTTCCTCGGCTAACTCTTGCCACTGAGCGTCTCCAGCGCAAGCTATCGACACCCACTCGTCTTCACCTAAACATCGATAACAGCCGTGAGGGGCCATACGAGCACTTCGATTACCGATACGCTCTGGTTCGATACCGTTAAGGACATAGTTCATCCAACCACTCACATTCAAAACCGCCGTCGACTCCCAAAGGGTGACATCCAGATGGTCCCCTAAACCTGTCTCATCTCTACGAAACAGCGCCGAAATCACTCCTAAGGTGCCCGTTATTCCGGCAGTCGGGTCTGGCATAGACAGCCCAATCTCTTCTGCCGACCCTCCCTGATATCCTGTCCCTTCGGACAATCCGGCTAGTGGAGGAATGGCAGGACCATAACCCATGTACTCTCGAAAAGGACCAGTCTGTCCATAGCCACTTATGCTAACCAATATGAGTCTCGGATTTAACTCCTTGAGTTCTTCATACCCCAAACCGAGCCTTTCCAGAACACCCGTCGCAAAATTTTGTACCAACACATCACTCTGCTTGACCAAATCTCGTACAATCTCCAGACCATCCTGGTGACTCAAATCTACCGACATGCTGGTCTTGCCTTGATTCCACTGATTAAACATTCCAGAGTTATTAAGGGTAGGTTCCCACTCATCAGGGCATACCGGCATACGACGATAAAGATCGGATCGTTTTTCCGACTCTATTCGTATCACCTCTGCACCCAGGTGGGCTAGATTCATCGAACAAAATGGACCCGCCCAAGCCCAGGTCATATCCAAAACCCGAACACCATCAAGTGGCTTCGTCTTATCTCCTGCTATATCAACTATCCTCTCTAGTATGGGCAAGGCCTCTATCTCAGCATTGTGCTCGCCCAATTTAGGGGGAAGCCGACTAACACCTGAACGCCCAGATGTTTTCAAAGCGGCTCCCTTCATCAATTCAACACTTCCGAAGCCAGGAACATCAATCTTCTCAAAAAAACCCCGCTCTATCAGATGTTCATTTTCCTGCATCAATTGAAAATTAAGCACGGGAGCTACACAAACCCGGCGTTTCTGCGCCTCGTGATAGAGGTCATTAGCGAACCAACCACCAACAAATTCTTGTATAAACGTGTGCACCATATCTTGATTTTCTGCTCGGCTAGGCTGATCACAAAAAATCTCCAGCGTCGCCCATTCTGGATTGCCCATAAAATCGACGAGCCGATCCCACTGATCCTGTTCAATACAGGCAATAAATATAGGCCTGTCTTTCGCTTGAAAGATTTTCCAAGGAATAAGTGATCTTGGATAAATTCGAGAAACAACTTGCTCCTTATAACTGTACGCAGGAATCGCCACCTCTAGCACCGAACAAACATATTCCTGGATCGAAAAGTCAATCAATTCTCCGGTCCCTGTCGATTGTGCTTTTCTCAAATACGCTAATGCGGTGGCCGCCGCCGATACCGCTGCCATCATCGAACACTGGTCTCCAAAGGGTTTTAAAGGCGGCAGCGAGGGATCGGCATGGGTCGAAGGACACAAGTTGGCCCAACCACTGGCGTTTACCAGGGTGAGCTCTTCTGCAAGATAACCAGAACACGGCCCGTCGAGCCCAAAAGAGGTAATCGACATTACCACCAAATGCGGTCTGTCTTCCAACAACGACTTAGCATCTAATCTACTCTGTGAAAATCCCAGATTGCTAACACCGAGAATCACCACTTCAGCCCAGTCTAATAGCTGAGTCAGGGATTTTTGATCTGCGAAATCCAAAGACACGCTGCGCTTATTTACGTTGAGCGCCAGAAACAATCCATTATTGGCCAGAGACTTGGCACCCTGAATAGGGTGCTCCTCAACTCGCAGAGGATCGCCTTCTAACGGCTCGATCTTAATCACGTCTGCCCCTTCATCGGCGAGCAACTTACACGCGTATGACGTGGCTATACCACCCTCTAATTCGAGAACCCGCATTCACGTGCCTCCCACAAGACATTCATCTACAACTCAATAACTAGAACGAAAAGCCGCTACCATCGGCCAGCAGGCCCTCTACTGACCATACCGCCTGTCTCTTTGCTGCCAAACGCGGATCGCCCGCCAATAATCGATCTTACGAAAAGCCGGCCAGAATACTTCCGTGAAATACAACTCGGAGTATGCACTCTGCCACAATAAAAACCCCGAGAGCCTCTCTTCACCAGAGGTCCGAATGATCAAGTCAGGATCCGGCAGACCTTCTGTGTAAAGGTGCTTGGAAAACAGAGTTTCGTTAATATCTTGAAGCTCAAGCTCGCCCCTCTCCACCTTGGAGGCCACCTCTTTGACCGCGTCGATAATCTCAGCCCGACCGCCATAGCTTAATGCGATGTTCAACTGAAAATCGGTATGGCTCTCTGTCATCCGCTCGACCTTGTCGATCTCTTGGTTCATTTCTTGAGACAAAGCATCTCGCTGTCCGATCACCTTAATTTTCACCCCTTCGTCTTTGATAATCGGGTCGGGCTGTAAGGTTCGAAATTTTTTCAGAATAATCTCCATTACCTCAGAGACCTCTTCTTCGCTACGGTTATGATTCTCAGTAGAGAAACCGTAAAGCGTGACAATCTTGATATCCAGATCCAGACACCAGCTCAAAAAATCTTCGAGTTTGTCAGAACCGAGCTTGTGTCCTTCGGTTCGCTTGGCAAGGCCCATGGCGGCCGCGTAACGCCTGTTCCCATCAACGATCAGTCCCACGTGGTGAGGCATACGACCAGAAAATACCTGACGACGAAGCAATCGTTCATAAAATCGATAAAGAAAGGACGGAATGCGCATATTTAACTCTTCAGAAGAGCCTGCCTAGCCTAAAACGGACAAATCATATTGCATTCAGGAAGAGATTGCCTAGAAGATTTTAGCTTACCGCTAAGATAAGCTAAGCGCTTTTTGTCTGGAGGAATCATGCTCTCTGCCGAAAAATCATTAGAACGGCTTAAAGAAGGAAATCGTCGGTTTGTATCTGGAGAGATGACCGGTCTGGCTACTTTCGGCCCGAAGGATCGAGAACAACTAGTGATAGGGCAGCACCCGTTTGCGGTCATACTCGGATGCTCCGATTCAAGAGTCCCAATTGAGTTTCTTTTTGATCAGGGGTTTGGAGACCTCTTCGTCATCAGGATCGCAGGGAATGTCGTTGCTCGAAGCCAATTAGGGAGCGTTGAATACGCGATCCAGGAACTCAACGTAAAATTGGTAGTGGTAATGGGCCACGCTCATTGTGGCGCGGTTGAAGCCGCAATCAGCTCCTCTTTAGAAGGAGTCGCACCTAACGCTGAACACCTTAATTATGTCGTCGAAAAAATCAAGCCATCTCTAATATTGGGTGGAGATAATCAGGAAATCACATTAGACAATTGTATACGCTCTAACACTCGACGATCAGCGAAGTGTCTTGTGTCTGAGTCAGCCATCATAAAAAAACACACGGAGCAAAATGATGTACGGATTTTACCGGCCCATTTTTCAATTAATACCGGGGAAGTTGAGTTTCTAGATTGATTTGCTAATTCTCTTCAACACTCTAAATACTCGTTTAAGTCGAACGACTTAGACGAGCCGCCCTTCTCTCGAGCAGACCCCTTAATCTTGCATGCCTCACAGGTGTTAACGGATAGTCCCAGATGTACTTCATCGCCGCCCCATAAAAAACTATAGGGCCCAAGCAATACACCAATCGCAAAGCGAGCACCCCGCCTTCAGTACTGGCCGAAATCCCACCCGCTGGATCAAATCCCAACAATCCAACAATGTTAAGAGAAAGTCCTGTTCCAAAGGCGATCGCAATTTTTTCGGTAAATCCAAGGAACGCAAAATAGGTGCCGGCACGTTTGGCTCCGCTGCGTGCGGCATCTACATCTACCACATCAGCGATCATGGCAACGGGTAAAAATTGCAAACCCCCAAAACAAAACCCCTTCACCACAAACAACAAGAAAAACGGCAGGTAATCTCCATAATCCAACAACAGGTTCGCACCGCTTACCCCGGCAACTGTGATTAAGGTGCACATAAATGCTTTGTGCTTGCCAATTTTTCGTCCCAGCCAAAGCCAAAAGGGGATTGCGCCCAGGCCCGCAACAAAATAGAAAAAATAAGCAGCGCCTATAGTGGGCACTCCCACAATGTCCCGAATAAAAAACAAGGAGACGGCATTACGAAAGGATTCACCAAAGGCCACCAGCAAGGCAATGGCCAGGACCCTCATCATGGGTCCATTTTTTCGAACCAGATTCAGGCCGTCCATAAAAGAGGGTCTTTTCTCAACGACCTCGGGTTCAAGCTCACGAACAAAGAAAAAGACGATGGCCACACAAATAGGCAACAGCGACATCACCACAACTGCCAGTCCCGCCAGCACCGGTCCCGTGAGCGTCGCCCGATCTACGAACTCCTTTTCCCGAAAATCACCCGAGAATGCGCCTATCGCGTCGCTCCAGAGTGTCGAGATCACTTCTCCCACCCCAGTTCCACCGTCTGCAGTAATCTCAATGATCATCGGAACAAAAGCGGCCACCAATAAACCCACCAATATATAAAACTCTCTCGCAGCCGTTACCCGACTTCTTTGATGATATTCAGGCGACAACTCAGCGCCCCAAGCTCGATGGGGCAACGCGATCATCGTACTGCCTAAGAAGAAGACGGTAAGCCAAGCAAGAAAGTAAAGGATCCCCACATCCTCTGGTGGGATAAACAACATATACGTACCCAGCGACATCACCGGTAAGCCCATGATCAACCAAGGACGACGTCTTCCGATTCGGGTTCGCCAGCGATCCGAGAGTTCCCCTATTATCGGATCTGTAACCACGTCCGTTAGCCTGGCCAACATCAATATAGTACCCACCAATGCCAGGCTAATCCCCAACCCACCTGAATAGTGAGCAGGAATCCAAATTGCCAATGGATAACCCATAACAGCCAGAGGCATCCCCAGCGAGCCATGGGCATAAATGGTCTTTTTGGTCAGCTCCAGTGTAGACTCAGTCATCGTACTCCCCTACCCGATCAAATTTTACTGCATGGTGATCGCAGTCTGGAACGCCGGTCTTGATTCGACCCGACCAACGTAGCCTTTCAGGTTTACCATGTCCTCCGAGACACAACCCAATCGATTGCTCATAAAACACGCGTGGCCCAACATGATGTCAGCACCCGAAAAATCACCGATCAAGTAATCCTTACCCTCTAGCGAATGATTCACTGGCTCGAGTGCTTTGCTGAGTAATCTCTGCGCCTGGCCCAACACTTTTTCATCTCGACGATCAGGTGGCAGCAAGACGGTCTGAACCACAATCGTATTTACGGGAGGCATCACCATCCCTTCACAATAGTGGAACCACTGCAGATACTGAGGGTATAGGTCTGAATCCACGCTAGGCTTCAAGCCACCATTCTTATGTCTCTCCAACACATACTCGACGATCGCGCCAGACTCATAAATTTGAATATCTCCGTCGTCGAGCACGGGCACGCGTCCAAGTGGATGTCGAGCGCGGTGCTCGTCCGATTTCAAATCCTCCTGACTAAACGCCATTTTGTTAATGTCGTAAGGCAATTCTAGCTCTTCTAACAACCAAACGATTCTTCCGGCCCTGGAATTGGGCGCAAAATGCAATTTCAACATTCTATTTCCTTATTTTTATCCGCTCGCTCGCAGCGAGATACAACTAGAAAACCAGCTAAGCTAGCCCTAATGAACGCCTTATTATTAACAGCTCTCGTCAAAAATAGCGAAAAATTCTTAATCGTCTTCAATGACATCTTGAGCGGGCTTATTTTCAGTGACGTGGAGGCTGAGCCACAACATGACAATCCCATAAACCAGAAAAATATAGGTTCCGTAGGCTCCGGGGGGCCGGGTTTCATAATATTCCGGTGTCAGCGGATGCAGCGTGCCCGACACCATCCTAAAGAAAGATTCGACTATCAAAAACGCAAACATCATAGGAATTAGCGTGCGATAGCGCACCAAAACGATGGCGGTCAAAAAAACAAAAAGCAATTGCTGACCACCCCACTGAGAACTGAACATATAAATGACCGTGTTGGGGTCCGGTGAACCCGCAAACGTCATGATGGTTGCTATAGAATTGACACCACTGTCCTCTTTAAGGAAGTGCACCAAACTACGAAAGGTCAAAGGAATTAACAATACAATCAGCCCATAGAAAGCGATCTTGCTACCCTGGTACTGATTATCTGCCACATCTGGCAGCAACCTATTGAATATCGACATACCCTCTCCCATTTCTTTTCAAGCTTTGATTAGTGACACTTGTCAGGCTTTAAATTGACAACCCCCACCACTTAAATCCAAACTGATTGGGTATCTTTCACGAATACACCGGTCACGGCAAGTTCATAATTGCTCGCTATGACCACTGAATACATTAAGGAGAGTCCTATGCAAAATGATCAATTAAGTCTAGAAGAGTTAGCCGGCAAGGTGGGCGGTGACGCAGGCGGTGCGTTAGGCGTGCTACTAGCCTATATCGGAGATCAGTCGGGGGTTTACCGGGCCCTGGAAGAACATGGACCAATCAATTCTTCTGATCTAGCTAAGACGACCGGGCTGAACTCGCGTTATCTTCAAGAATTTTTATCGGCTAACGCTGCGCACAGTTACGTGACCTATCACTCTGACGGTGACACTTTCAGCCTGAGCCCCGCACAGGCAGCAATCTTCGCTCATGAAGGCGAGCCGACTTGCATGCAAGGATTTTTTCAAGCGATCGTCTCTCAATATGCAACTCACGAAGCTGCCGTCGAAACATTTAAGACGGGTAACGGCAGGCCCTGGGGCGAACACGATGGGTGCTGTTTTTGCGGTACCGATCGATTTTTCAGGCCAGGCTATGAAGCGAACCTCCTCGACGTGTGGATACCCTCACTCGATGGTGTGCAAGAGAAACTATCGGCGGGTGCCAAAGTCGCAGACATCGGATGTGGTCATGGATCCTCAACTATTTTGATGGCCCAGCGGTTCCCAGATTCCGAATTTCATGGATATGATTTCCATGCACCTTCTGTAGAAGAAGCCAACCAGAAGGCTAAGGCAGCAGGCCTCAGCAATGTGGGATTTCATGTCAGTTCAGCTAAGGAAATCCCGGACAACCAATACGATTTTGCCTGCATATTTGACGCGTTACACGACATGGGTGATCCTGTCGGCGCAGCCAAACGAATTCGAGAGGTCTTAGCTGACGGAGGCACTTTTATGCTCGTCGAACCGATGTCGGAAGACACACTTCAAGAGAACTTGGACAAAAATCCAATGAGCGGCGCCTACTATAGTTTTTCAACGCTCGTCTGCGTGCCCACCTCAAAATCGCAAGAGATTGGACTTCAACTCGGCGCACAAGCCGGGCAGGCTCGACTCACCGAAGCCCTCAATGAAGCCGGATTCTCACAAGTAAGACGCACTTCAGAAAATCCTTCTAATATGGTCCTTGAGGTCAGAGCGTGAGCCCAGCCAATCCAAGCCATGACACTTTAAGTTTAGTTAGATGAACATAGGGATCAACGGCTTTGGACGTATTGGGCGTCTCGCATTTCGCTGCGCATGGGCAAACTCGACCATTAACGTCACCCGGATAAATGATCCCGCCGGAGATTCTGCTACCTGGTCTCATTTACTCAACTTCGATTCAATTCAGGGCAAATGGAGCGAGAATGCGCAGCATGTCAACGCGAGCATAATAGTCAATGGACAGCCGATCGCCTGCAGCCAAAACGAGTCAATCGACAGCACCGATTGGTCTGACTGCGACTTAGTAATCGACGCCTCGGGTAAAATGAAGACCCAGAAATTGCTCAGCGAATATCTTAGACAAGGAGTCAAACACGTACTGGTCACGGCGCCGATCCAGGACCCTGGAATACTGAATTTGGTTGTGGGTGTAAACCACTCTCTTTACCAGGAAACCCGCCCCTCAATCGTTACCGCCTCTTCTTGCACCACGAATTGTATCGCTCCCGCGATCAAGGTGATTCATGAATCGTTTGGCATTGCCCATGGATCGATCACGACAATACACGACATCACCAACACGCAGGTCGTTTTAGATGCCGGGCACGAAGACTTGCGAAGAGCCCGGTCAAGCGGTAACAACCTCATTCCCACCACGACCGGATCGGCAAGTGCAATTGCTCAAATTTTTCCTGAATTACAAGGCAAGCTAAATGGATATGCGATCAGGGTGCCTGTAGCCAATGCTTCGTTAACCGATTGCGTATTTGAATTGAATCAAGCGGCGACCGTCGAAGCGGTCAACGCAGAACTCAAGCGAGCGGCAGATGAAGAGCTCAAAGGAATATTAGGGTTCGAAGAGCGGCCCCTAGTTTCTAGCGATTTTGTCGGCGATTCAAGATCCAGTGTGGTCGACGCACTGTCGACCATGATCATTAACAAGACGCAGCTCAAACTCTGCCTCTGGTATGACAACGAGTGGGGTTACGCGAACCGCGTCGTCGAGCTCGCCGATTATATTTGCCAGCAATAATGCTTATATGACCAACGCCCAAGTCGATAACGGTCTAAATCAATATCTGGTCATTACTGGTAGCTATTGGGCCTTCACACTGACCGACGGCGCCTTGAGGATGCTGGTGGTCCTTTATTTTCATCAGATCGGTTACAGCCCTTTAGAGATCGCTTTATTGTTCTTGTTTTATGAATTCTTTGGGATCGTTACTAATCTGATCGGCGGCTGGCTCGGTACAAGACTTGGTCTAAACAGAGTCTTAAATGTAGGCTTAATTCTACAGTTTATTGCGCTTGCCATGCTGCTAGTCCCCACGGAGATGCTCGGACTGATCTGGGTAATGACGGCTCAAGCCCTCTCGGGAATCGCTAAGGATTTGAATAAAATCAGCGCAAAAAGCTCCGTCAAACTATTTGTTCAAGAAGGCGAAGCCAGTCGACTCTACCGTTGGGTCGCAGCATTAACCGGCTCAAAAAACGCGATGAAAGGTCTAGGGTTTTTCATTGGCGGACTCCTGTTAGCAGTTCTGGACTTCAGAGGTGCAGTACTTGGCTTATTGCTTCCCATTGTTCTCGCAATCTTAATAAGCCAAATTTCATTAAAAAAAGAGCTGGGGAAAACCGAATACAAAGCCAAATTTCAAGATATCTTCTCTGCAAGCGCATCGGTTAACCGCCTGTCGGCTGCCCGATTCTTTTTATTCGGTTCTAGAGATGTTTGGTTTGTAGTCGCACTTCCCGTTTACCTGAGCACAACGCTCGACTGGTCACAATGGCAAGTCGGGACCTTTATGGCACTTTGGGTAATCGGTTACGGCTTAATACAAGCTCTTACCCCTAAGATCACCACGAATGTTAACTGGAATCACCCGAGCAGGCAGCTGGCCAATTGGAGCCTGTTATTGGCGATCATACCCACGCTCATC
The DNA here is from genome assembly GCA_964647295.1 of uncultured Pseudomonadales bacterium. Lineage (GTDB taxonomy): Bacteria > Pseudomonadota > Gammaproteobacteria > Pseudomonadales > Azotimanducaceae > UBA4421. The sequence continues at coordinate 5,371 of CAZYHH010000031.1, read as the reverse complement.
GCGACAGGCATTTCCAACCATCTTGATCCCAAACTAACCCTGGTCTTAGGTTTTCTTGTTTTTGGCGTGGTATTCGCAGTCAATTCTGCCTTACACAGTTACCTAATTATCGAGTATGCTCGCAGTGATGGCGTATCACTGGATGTCGGATTCTACTATATGGCCAATGCCGGCGGTCGTCTTGTAGGAACCTTATTATCAGGTTGGGTATTTCAAGCCTATGGGCTGGTCACGTGCCTTTGGGTCTCTGCCCTTTTTTTATTTATTACCGCAGCCATATCGATATTGATCTCCGGTCGAGACATAACTAAAAGTCATTCCAGCTGAGTCTTAGCACAGCGCGTTTGCTCGCTTAAGCGATCCTCGGCACCGGAGAATTTTGTTCCTCATAGGGAAACTTGTCCTTGAAGCCGATCAGCTCTTTCATGAGCTTGGGATTTGCACAATCGCTCCAAGCTTCATTTTTCATGGTCACCTTGAGATTTTCCTGGGGTAGCACAGACTGATGGCGATAGTAGACTACTGCGTTTAGCCTCAATCCGGGAGTCTTTTTTGGATAAGCACCATGCCAGGTCGAACCGGGCCAAATAATCACTGAACCCTTCGGACACACAGCAGGGACCGCTTGTTCTCTAGAATTAGGTCCTGGGTGTGCGTTGGACCTGTGAGAGCCGGGTACATACGCTAGTGCTCCATCCTCTTCCGTATAATCCGTCAAACACCATGTTGCATTCGAGGTGAGCGCCGTATGACCCCAGGGCAAAGGGTTCATTCCTTGATCGCAATGAAGCCCTAAATTTTTCCCATATCCATATTCTCCTTGCCACTTGATGAAAGAGTTAGTACTCGATAAACGACGATTACGCATGGAAGGAAGCCCGGGATAAGAAAGCTCGCCCGTCATATGATTTATGAGTGCGTCCACGACAGGGTTAACCGCCAAATCTCTGAAGCACCGGCCAATTTGTAATAACTGCTGAACCAACATCTGTGTCGGTTGTGGAGCTTCATCGGGCGTGAGCAGGCTTGCCTTTTTTGCATTATCCGGCCATATAAGCTCGGCTTCTGGCCCCCTCTCAAGGCTTATCGGACAACCCGTCATCTGAGTTAAGGACGTCAACAAAGTCGTATTACATAGATCAATCACCTCTTCGGTAATACCAGTAATATCAGGTGGTACAATGGTCAGACCATCGGTCTCCAGCTCAAGCGCATAGTGTTGCAAACCATATTCTATAATTTCATCAGATAATTGTGTTGCCGTTTTGCTCATCACCTTTCCTATCTAGCCGATACCTATAGCTGAACGATCGTATCGAACTCGTTTACCGAAGAAAAGAACTAACTAAAACCACAAATATTGGCGCTTCTGGCAAACATCGCTCCAATTATAAAAGTGCTGATTCCTAAAGCTTTTGCTAAATCTGCCGACAAGATCGATGAACCCTCAATTTTTTGAGGGGGTTCCTTAATTCAAGGACAGTATAAAGAATTCGAAAGATCGTCGGTGGGGTTTAGTTCGTCGAGCGTTCTTTTAGGTTTGGAAGCAAACGTTTAGACAATACGGCTTAGAGTTCTATGAAATATAGCGCATTGCTGATATCAGTGATCTTAATGTGCTCTGCCTGTGGCGGAGGGGGCGCCAGTGCCTCCGATCCAGAACCTCAAGTCCTAGAAACTTATTCACAAAATGACCCTCCCAATATAACGGATCCAGGACCACTGACGATCCTGGAGGGTCGCACAGAAATATATAATATCTCTGCACTTGATCCCGAGAATTTAGACGTAACACAGACTATCGTCGGTGGAGCAGATGCTTCAAAGTTCTCAATAACCGAAAGTGGACAGCTGAGTTTCAACATCCCGCCTGACTACGAGCAACCGGCAGACGCCGACGCAAACAATGTCTACGAACTTATCGTCAGCGCCTCGGACGGTGTTCTAAACTCTTCGTTAAACCTATATGTGACGGTGTCTGACGCCGTTGAAGGAAGGATAGTCGATGGCCCTTTGAGAAATGGCAAAGTCTTTATTGACCTTAATGGTAACTCTAAACTCGATTTCAATGAACCTTTAGGGTTTACCGACGAAAACGGTTACTTTTCGATACGTTACGAAGCATCGGCAAAAGCTTCTGCTATTGCAAATCTATTCACTGCCCGCGTTATTGCTATAGGCGGAGAGGATACCTTCACCGATGAAGAGCTTCCTAATTTTGCGGTCATATCGGACCTGCCTACAGATCCCACTCAATTTGTTTTTGTTACGCCCATCACAACCATCGTTGCGGCAGCTTCAACCATTGAAGCAAAAACGCAGGTTCTACTTTCGTTAAACATCGACATTACTGTGCAAAGCCTGTTGACCACGCCCATTTGGAAAAACGCTGAGGAAGGTGATAGCGGGGCAAAGAGTATCCAGAGAGAAAGTCTCCAGGTTGCGGTGATCCTGCAGTCAGAAAAGGAAAAAGATGGGCTAACCGCCTCAGAGCTTGTCGCGGAGATAGCGACAAAAATGGCGAATGAAGCGATCGAAGAGGGGGCACTGGATCTCACCAAACCTAACATAATATGTGAGGTGCTCGATCTGGACGAATCACTTGACGAAGACGACAAAAATGCGGTCTGTGAAGCCGTTTCAGAAATGAATTCGATACTGGATAGTGAAGACTTTGACCCTGTTAGTGAGACCGCAAAACAAGTAACGAAAAAAGCCCAATCAGAATTGCAAGCGAACATAGACGCGCTAGAAGAAGACGATATATCTAAAGAAGACTTCCAGAGCCAGACCGATCCATCTGAGTTATTCAACGATGTCATAATCCCCGGAGATGAAAATTCTACCGATACCGACGGAGACGGAGTACCGGACGTTCTAGAGCTCGATGACGATGGCGATGGCTTGGAAGACACAGCTGACGGATTTCCAAAGGCCAGCCTGGCCGGGAGGCCTGACAATGACAATGACGGTCGCCCAGATGAATGCGATGCGCTTTGTATTGAATCTGGCATGGTTTCAGATGCAGATGATGATAATGATGGCGTGAGTGATGAAGAGGATGCCTATCCTTTAGTGAGCGTAGCGGACTATCTCGATGCAGATGGTGATGGCATTCCCGACGACTGTGACGCTACC
>CAZYHH010000031.1:0-2133 GCA_964647295.1 uncultured Pseudomonadales bacterium | reverse complement strand
AGCGGACTATCTCGATGCAGATGGTGATGGCATTCCCGACGACTGTGACGCTACCTGCGAAGCCAGTACTGGCATGAAAGCAGATAAAGACGACGACAATGACGGATTTGAAGAGCGAGCGCCAATGCAAATCCTAACGCCAGTAGCAGGTTCAGACGGAAACTCTGTCTCCATTCCATTTGCAACCGCGAATGGTCAAGTGAGTCTCCGATTCATCACAGGCGCGAGTGGTTGGGTACATGATGTCAACGAAGACAACTCAGTATGGGTCGCAAATGGACTCTACCTTGAGGAAGCCATAGACGAGGTTTTGCTATTACTCACGGTAAACAGCACAGTCACTACCCCAGATCAATTCATAGCGTTTTTCGCGACACAAACAACACTATTTGTAGGTGGGGATCGTTTCCCGGGCAGCAGTACTCAAACCTTTGATACTGATGGAGATGGCATTCCAAACAGCCAGGATGATGATCTAGACGGAGACGGTCTGCCCAATGTCTGCGACGAGGATTGCCTAGCGGCAGGAGGAACCGAAGACCTCGACGATGATAACGATGGTTTTAGCGACTCATCTGAAAACAACCAGGGGACAGATCCACAATATCAGAGGGAATATCCGGGAAGTGGCGGATTCATCAGTATGGGTGCGACTTTCTTAGCTGGCCATGAGAGGAACGGAATTATAAAAATCCCCGTGCGAAGGTTCTTCAGTTCGAAGGGCGCGGTCGAGGTGACTTTCAAGACAGTCGCCGGAGTGACCGGAAAGGCCAACGAGCACTACGTTCCACAATCCGGAATCATCTCCTGGGATGATGGCGATTTCTCTGAAAAATATATCGATATACAACTTAAGGACAATGGCAAGCCAGACAAATACACCTTTAGCGTAGAATTAGAGGCTTCCACTCGGGGTGCTTTGATTGGAAGCTGGAAAACCGTCGTCTATGTCGATGGCATCGCAAGCCAGTTTGCCGGTCTGTCCAATTTTCCGGGCGCTATATCGCCGGTGGCTTGGGGCAACACGTTTGAGGAAAGCAAACAAGTCAATTCTGTGCAGATTAAACGCTGGGCGGGTTCATCAGGAACACTATCCGTTAACTACGTAATCGAAGGATGTGATTTAGTCTGGGATTACACAAAGCCGAGAACAGGAAGCATTTCATGGAATTCAGGAGAAATAGGTCCGAAAAGCATTCCAATAAAAATCGTCCCAGACTCCTTTGCTAGCTACAAAGCAGATACATGTTCAGGCAAAGTCCGATTATCCAACCTCTCTAACAATCAAGCACACATCGACAAAGATTTGATTGCCGTTAACAACGGCATCGATTTCACCTACCTCAACGATGACATCGCGTCCGGCGGCATTATCCAATCAGCACAGATCGACACGGCTGCTGAGGAGGAAGCCGGATCTATAGAGGTTCGATTCATCCGGAGAGGTCCAGCAGGCGGAAATCTAACCATCGACGCCAGAACCGAAGATGGATCAAGATTCCGAATTCCTGAAAACTCGTTAGATGGTGCGGGCGTCGGAATCGATTATTTGTCAGCCTCGATAAGTCATAGTTGGCAGGAAAATGACATGCAACCCATATCCATCAATATACCGCTCGTAGACGATTTACTTTCAGACAAGGATCACGCGTTTGGCATCGCTTTTGATTGGAACACAAATTTCCTTTGCGGAACGGACGCCGAGAGCGGAGAAGCAATTAGATGCGATTCAGCAGGATCTTCAAGAACCGGTGTTTTCATCTACGACTACCTAGACGACAACAATGACCTACAAGATCTTGACGGGGATCGAGTGCTTAACTATGCAGACCGAGACGTAGACGGCGATGGTCAATATAATTGGATAGACGATGATGATGACGGTGATGGCGTCAAAGACAACCTCGACAGCCATCCGTACAGCCAATATGAAACGGTGGATACTGATTTAAACGGCATCGGCAATAATGATGATCCCGACAATGACGGCGATGGAATACTCGATCCTAACGATATGTACCCGCTGATCAGTCTTGGATCGTTGCTGGATAGTAATCTGGATGGACAACCAAACAATTGTGACATTTTTTGTCTTAATGGCACGATGTCTGCCGATCCCGATGACGACGGAGA
>CAZYHH010000030.1:0-16945 GCA_964647295.1 uncultured Pseudomonadales bacterium | reverse complement strand
TTAGCAGGTTATCAATTGAGTAACGGTTGATACCGGGCATTGAATCTACTTTTTGACATTTATTTTCACCGGCAATTACAAACATTGGGTAAATTAAGTCTGATGTGGAAATACTGTTTTCTCTGACCAGTCGTCTGATAAACTCGCAGGATCTGTTTCTTCTTAAACGAGTGGTTGGAAATCTACGGTGCATTGTGTTCTTTGGTTAGTATAGTTGATTAGGGTTTTAGTTGTGGTTTTAGAGAGTGTCGAACAATAACAGTCTAGAAAGAGTATGTTTTCTAGCATGAAATTAGGGAGAAAATTAGACGGTACGAGAGTGGTTTTCTATTATCATCGTTTCTTTCCTAGATGCTGCAAGTGGTTGCTTGGCAACCTTTTCTTCAAAGGCTTCTTTGATATTAAGGTTACAATTAATCCACTTCACGAGATTCTTCCAGGCTATTGCCTCTTTTCTTGCTGCTCTGATGTCGATCATATCCATAACGCCCAACCCTTCTTCAGCGGCATCGACATAAACTGGAGAATCTCTAAACTCTGCCACTGCAGGGACGTCTAAACAGCTTAAAAAATTCATGAGTTTGTCGTGATTTTCAGTATTTGGTTGGACTCGATTAGCAATTACCCCTATAGGTCGAGGGTTGATTCGGTATAATTTATTGGTCACCAAATCCGTTATGAATCGACTTCCCGATCTTATATCTATAGAAGAAGGTAAAATAGGAACAAGAATTAGGTCTATTTGTTTCAACAGCGAATCGAGATCTTTTCCACGAGCATTGCTGTGACCATCGACTACTATGACCTCTGTATTGCTAGGAACTCTGTTGTGGAAAGAGGAGGTTTGATACATGTTAGGCCTCTGGTGAGAGGCTACTGTTCTAATGAGCGGTAGGCCTTCAGGTCTAAATTCGGCCCAGTGTGTACTGCTGCCTTGAGGGTCATTGTCCATCAGGGCGACACCATGACCGAGACTGGCAAAAGTGACAGCTAAATTTGTAGCAATCGTGGTTTTACCACAACCACCTTTGCCATTTATTACCAGTATTCTGCGGGCTCTAGTTACCATAATCTGTTCTTAACCTTTACGTTTTGCTTACAACAGCAAATTCTGTTTATCTCCATACCCCAAAACAACCTTTGATCACAATCTGATCAATTTGTTTTGTTTATAGGCTCTTAAATATTAGGCTTATGCAGAAAATATGACCGTATAACCCCTGCACCTTTATAATTATTCTTAGTAAGTTAGTCATCGCTGTGACTAAACTGTGCACAACTATAGCACTTTCTTCAAATCGATAACAATAACAGTATCTCAGACCTTTGATTTAAATAGATAAATCTGAGTTTCTTGTTTATATAGGTTGTATTCGATACTTAGGCTGTTAGCGCGATTCTCTTTAATTGCGCCGCTGCGTTTCCTGCGATTAGTAGGAACCCTGCTAAAGCCCAAGCTGGAATTGGAATTAACCAGTATCTTGTATTGCAACCAACATTGCCTTTGAAGGTGTCCCAGAGAACTTTCAATAGTTGATCTGTTGAGGAAGCAAGATACTCCATCGGCGGCGAGCAACTTATCGCCTGACTAAGATTAAACTGTAATAGGATGTGCCAAATGGCGTAACAAGCGCCTACCAAGGCGGCGCAGATTGTTAACAGTGGATATATCCCATATCGTGGATTGTGCATTAATGAGGTATAGGCAAGAACGCCGCAGGAAAAAAACCAGAAGCGCTGTACAAGACAAAGTGGGCAAGGCTCCAGGCCAACGATGTGCTCCATAAAGAGACCGGTATAGAGGATGAGACCGCAAATAATGCAAGTCATCAGTGCCTGATCTTCTAAAGTTAGTTTGTTGAGTATCATGCGATTTTCACCACCACCTTTCCAATTGCTTGTCTTTTAGCTAAACAGTTTAGCGCGTCTGCAAATTGCTCTATTGGATAACTTTTGCCAACTACTGGCACTAAGTCCTTACGTTTCACCAGCTCAAGGATTTCGTTGAAATTTTGCTCGTTTTCTCTGGGGTATCGAGCAGAAAAAGCCCCATAAAATACACCAATCATCTGGCAACTCTTTAATAGAATAAGGTTTGTGGGTAATTTAGGGATTTCGCCGCCTACGAAACCCACTACCAAGATTCGGCCATACCAGTTAATGCAGCGCATACATTGGTCAAAGAGTTCACCGCCGACTGGGTCGTATATCACATCGGCGCCGTGCCCGCTGGTCAACGCTTTAACTTTCTCCTTGAGCTCTCCATCACTATAATTGATCAGTTCGTCCGCGCCATGATTCTTGGCGATCTGAAGCTTTTCGTCACTGCTGGCCGCGGCAATAACCCTAGCCCCCATGATTTTGCCAAGTTGTACGGCTGCTAAACCCACCCCACCAGCAGCACCCAAGACCAACAGTGTTTCTCCTTTTGAGAGCTGTGCTCTTTGTTTTAGGGCGTAATAGGAAGTGCCATAAGTGGTACTCAAGCCGGCTGCCACTTCAAAGCTCATTTCCTTAGGTTTTGATTTCAGTTTGTCGACAGAAATAGCTATCTTTTCTGTGAGGCAACCGTGGCCAGTTGCGCCAAAGACTTCATCGCCGACTTTGAACTCTTGATTAGTTGTCGAGGTATCGGTAATAACGCCGGAAAATTCGCCTCCTGGGCTAAATGGAAAACTGGGTAACGATTGATACTTGCCTTCCACCATCAGAACATCAGGAAAGTTAAGAGCTGTCACCTTGATACTGACTTCTACTTCATCTTTTTTAAGGTTTGGGTCAGCAATCTCTTCTAATGTTAGAGATTCTGGCGGTCCAAAAGCTTTACATAAAACTGCTTTCATTAATCGTCTATAGGATAAGATGTGCACATTATGATCTAAAAACTCTTCCGATCAAATATTAGTGCTTTTACTTTTGTTCCAGGTTATTGAGATAGGTTTTCTATAGCCCAATCGACGCATGAATGTCTTAGCGGCGGATAGAAATTCTTAAAGTCTTGTGATAACAGGGGCTTGACATGCTCCATTGCGTTCAGGATCGGAATAAGCTCACTTTCTTTACCCAGTCTTTTTAGCACGGTAAAAGTTGTGTTTTCGATTGTTTCCCAGTTGCCGCTATTAGCTAAGAGATCTTTTTTCTTCATATATTTTAAGAAATTTGAAAAACTGTTGTTGGTCACTTTTTCGTAACTGGTTAAGGCCGAATAGCATTTTGTTGAGAAAGTTTGAAGGTTCGTTTGTTGATACGTCTTCCAATCGTCAGCAAGAAAGTAATCGGAAACTATGTCAATCAGAATAGGTGCAAGTCGTCTCATTGTAGATGGAAATCGGTTGCAAGCGGTTTGTATCACGATGTTTCTATTGCTCATAGCGTCGATTTTTCTATGAAGCTTGATCCCCATTGCCAAGCCCGGGTCCCATGTTTCTTTTATTCGTCCTTTCAGGAAGTCTCCTAAAACCGCGCCGGCGAGTATTCCTGTTTGCCGTTTCTTAAGACTTAGAGTTTGCTCGGAGGTATGGAGAGCTATTTCGCTATGACATAGAAAATTCATTTATTGTTGAACAGACGTATAGGTTTCAAGAAATTTCTCGAAAGGCTCCTCTCTGGACTGCTCCATTTCCTTGAGTTTGGATAGGGAATTAAGAGATTGTCGGTAAAATTTAGAAAAAATTTGTGGAGGTAGAGAGTCTCTCTGTTCTTCTTTGTGTTTAATAGCTAATTCTATCCCGAGATCTTGGAAAGATTGGCCGCTCTTTTTTAGGTGGCTTAGAAGGATCGCAGAGGGTGTTTGATGAGCGTCCTTAATCTTAGCATCTTGGATCGCGATCGAGTCAGTATAAAGGCAGCAATTGTTTGCTTCGTCTAATACTTTGGCTACCACTTTGCATTCTTCTATTAGTAAGTTCGCCCAAGCTTGCAAGGTAATTTCGACAGGGTTTTTTAATATCAGTTGATCTTGGCGACCGTGATTAACCACGTTGGTCTGATTTAGGTTGATTAGTTCATTTTCTTCAGTCGTATCGGGTGGGCTTTCTGATAGCAGGCACATGATTAAGAAGGTGTCTATAAATTGAATTTGAGATTCTGTAATCCCAATTGGTTGATAGGGGTCCAGGTCCAGACAGCGAACTTCAATATATTCGACGCCTCGATTTTGAAGTGCACTTATCTGTCTTTCTCCTGCTGTTGCGATTCTTTTAGGTCGGATAGAGCCATAAAACTCGTTTTCGATTTGTAATAGTGAGGTATTTAGTTGTTGGTAAATGCCGGTTTTTTGGAGGCCTATCTTTTTATAAGTTTCATGGTTCTTGGTTAAGGCTGTTTTCATACCTTTGACGTATTCGGCCAATGAATTATAGGAAATAGAAAATGCGTTTTGTGCGTCGCTTTGATAACCCATTGGCCCCATCCTTAGACTTGTTGCATAGGGCTTGTAGAGTGTTTGTTTATCGAGCTCTAACATCTCAGAATCCTTTGAAGAGAGCGCTAGGCCTTTGGGAATGATGGGAGATGCGCCGAATAAATAAATCAGTAACCACGACCAGCGTCGAAAATTTCTTATAAGGTCAAAATACCCTTGTGTTATAGCATCGTGGTCGTTGAAGCCTAATTTCATCCAGCACTCGTCGGAAATAGAGAAATTATAGTGAATCCCTGAAATCGTTTGCATGAGAGAACCGTAACGATTACTTAGACCCCTTCGATAGATGGTTTTTGATTGGGCTACATTGGTCGAACCATACTGGGCGAGAGGAATGTTTTCATTTTTATTGATATGACAGGGCATGCTGTGAGGCCAGAGAAGCTGCTCGTCTATGTTTTTGTATACATAAGCCTGAATGTTAGTGAGTTCATCAAGACATTCTTTTGTAGACGTATGTACGCGGGTGATCAGTTCTAGTTGCGACTCTGAAAAATCGGTTGTTATGCTTGAGTTAGTTAAAGGAGAACCAAGTGCAACAGGGTGGGCTTTTTGGGATAGCCGCCCGCCGGGGGTTGTTCTTAGGGCTTCTTTTTCAATACCCTTTTTTAATTTAGATAAAGAAGTGCCTGCCTTGCGCAGGTTCGCAAAGCGCTTCGTCGGTATATTGGGATTCAGATTTGCCAGGGGCACAGCCTTATTAGCCTTTTTCCTATGATTCGAAGACATTATTTGTACTGTTTGATAACGTCAAATTGTAAACTTTGTACGTTTGGGCGTAACTCTTTTTGAATGATGTTGGTTTTGGCATGATCCGCAGGTTTGATTAATTGCTTGCAAATTCGCGAATAATATTAATTGGTGGGCTACTTTTGACTTTCATCGATCTGCTTTAGTTTGTTTATTTCTCGGCGATCTCGCTTTGAGGGTTTGCCAATAGGAGATGAATAGCCTGCACGAGCGATCTTTCTTTTTTCGGCCAATATTTCTCTTTCTAATTTGCTTTGATCTGTTTCTTGATAGAGAGTTTGGGCTATTTTTGCAGGCCCTCTCTTATCTGATAAGTGTGTGATGATTATCGTTTTTGTACTCTCGCCACGCCTGACAGTTAGCGTATCACCCTGTGATATTTCTTTAGAGGCTTTGATCCGTTGTTGATTCAGCTCAATTTTACCGTTTTCTATCGCGGCCTTAGCCAATGACCGTGTTTTGAAAAAACGTGCTGCCCACAGCCATCTATCTATTCGTACCTTTTCGGTTGTCGCGGGATCAGTCACTGATGCTTTCGTTTAAGTATTCACAGATGTCCCCGTATTCGTCGAAAGCGGGGTATGACAGTCCAGTTTTTTTTGGCTTTTGGGAGTCTGGTCTTGAAACGATCAAATTATAAGCGATACCAAATTTCTTTGAGGAATCTAGAACTGGCGCATTGTCATCGATAAAGATGCTTCTTTTCTCGTCGATATCGTAGTCTTCTTTGAGATTTTGCCAGAAGCCGGAGGTTTCTTTGGGGTATGAATATTGGTGACTGGACACTACGTGATCAACCAAATTAGAGATATTGCTTACCTCATCTTTGATCTTTATTGAATCGGGATGCGCGTTTGTCGCTATTATCGTCGTTTTGTTAGAACGTTTTGCCCAAGCTAAGAAGGCCTTCGCGCCTGCACGAAACTCAATTAAGTCTATATACCTTCGATGTAGCTCAACGATGTCGAGCTTCGTGTAATCAGTCCAATAACTAAAACTATAGAAATCGATGGTGCCGTGAATTTCCTGCATATGGGTTATTAAACTAGATCTTGCACTCTCTAAGTTCATGGAGTGTTCCTTTGCATAGGCAGCGGGCAATGCGTGGTTCCATACATAGTTGTCGTAATTGAGGTCCAATAAGGTCCCGTCCATGTCCAGCAGTATGGTTTTGATTTTGTCCCAGGGGACCGTAAAGTGAGAATTCTTTTGGTTCATTGTTTACCACTGGTTTTTTGAAGGGGAGTTCACGTTACAATCTCTCTAATTCAGCTTAGGACAATTGTACAGTATGGCACTCCCGGAAATCGTTAATAAAAAGGTGATCGCCAGTACCGGTGCTTTTACTGTCGAAGCATTGGATCTGCGGTTTAGTAATGGGGTAGAGAGAAAGTATGAGCGATTGCGCAAGGGTGGTCATGAAGCCGTGATCATTGTAGCGCTGAGCGATAAAGATGAGATCATGTTGGTTAGGGAATATTGTGCGGGGTTCCACGAAGTCAGGCTGTCATTGCCCAAGGGTACCGTTGATGTGGGAGAGACATTGGAGGATGCTGCGCGTAGAGAATTATCGGAAGAAATCGGTTACTCAGCAAAAAGTGTGCACGTTGTAAAAGAATTGAGTTTAGCTCCTAGTCATATGGGCTTTACCATCCACGTGATTTTTGCGACCGATCTGTATCCGAACAATCTTGAAGGTGATGAGCCTGAACCATTGGAGCTGGTTACCTGGCCTGTTGAGAGAGTCTCAGACTTATTTGAGGGTAGTGAATTTAGTGAAGCAAGGGCGATAGCAGCGTTGGCGCTATGCAAATCGTTTTTGCCATAATCAGTAGTTAGGATAGCCCATGGAGAAAAGCGATTTAAATGAGTTAAAGAAAGTTATCTTGGATGCAGGTGAGGCAATTTTGAAGATCTACGGAACTGATTTTTCAGTCGAAGTTAAGGAGGATGATTCCCCTTTGACTCAGGCTGATCTGGCAGCACATGAGATAATTCATGAAGGTCTTTCTCGATTATTTCCTGACGTACCAATTTTATCGGAAGAATCGAGTATTCCGAATTTTGAAACGCGAAGTGCGTGGTCCCAGTACTGGCTAGTAGATCCTTTGGATGGTACTAAGGAATTTGTTAATCGAAATGGCGAATTCACAGTCAATGTGGCATTGATAAAAAATCATGAACCCCTGGTAGGGCTGGTTGGTGTTCCAGTATCGGGTGAGCTTTATGTTGGAGACACGGATACTGGATTGGCATTCGTTGAATCTGAAGGCTCGTCAAAAACGCTCGCAGGCAGGCTAGTCGGTGATCGATCGGATCTTGGGGTCGTTGCCAGCAGAAGCCATGGGGGAGATAAGCTGGATCGGTTCTTGGAGAGACTGAATACTGATTTTCCTGAAATGACTAAGCAGTCGGTTGGCAGCTCATTAAAACTTTGTATCTTGGCTTTAGGAGAGGCTGACTTTTATCCTCGAATCGGTCCAACTAATGAGTGGGACATCGCAGCGGCCCACGCGGTGCTCAGGGCATCTGGAGGAGAATTATATGAGATGTCCGGTCTAACCAAACAATACAATATGAAAGAAAGCTTATTAAATGGGGACTTTTATGCAGTGAGTGATAAGTCTTACGGCTGGCATGAGTTGATACGAAAACTCATGAAATAGTATTTGGTCTCACTTGCCAGACCTAAATTGTGTAAACACCCTGCCGAGGAGATTAACACTGTAATTATATACAGGTCTGGCAAATGAGAAATACAGCATACCGAATTTTTCTGATAAAAAAACAGGAAATTAGCTAATAAAATTTGGAGGTCGATTATCCCTTTTCAACTCAATGATTTAGCGACCGACAATCCATAATATCTTCATTTTTTGATCTGAGAGTTTGAGTGAAAGTCACATACTTTTTGATTTTGTTCGGACAATGGAGTTGATGGGTGCTTAATTTCTGTTGTGAATAATTGTCATTGGAGATTAAGGCTCTTATTTGTATGCTGATATTCTAGAGAATAAAGTAGTACTGGGGAATTGAGTGGATGTTCCAAACGCACTAGAGCAGCTAAAAAGAGTGAAGTTGGATATTACCGACCACGCTGCTTGGTCGGAAGAAAAAGGGTATCTGCATCCGAATACGCTTCAGGCTTTGGTTCAAATAGGTGTTCCTAGGTTTTTTCTACCGAAAGGGCTGGGCGGATACGAAATTTCGCCAGTAGATTGCGCTGTTTTGACGGAGGCAATTGCTGAGGTTGATGCGAGTACAGCTTGGTACGTTATGGTATATAACGCGGCGAGACTGGCGGGGGCTTGGTGGAATCAAGAGTTAGTTGATTTGGTGTGGGGCGAAGATCCGGATGCGTTAGTCTCAGCGAGTGGTAATAATCCTTTTGAGGCGGTTGATAAAGGGGAATGTTATCAAATTGATGGTGTTAACCATTTCGCTAGTGGCTGTCGTTATGCAACATGGATGCTCTCGCCGGTCCGGTTAAACGGCGAGATCAATACTGTTTTATTACCAATGGGTGACTGCGAAATCCTAGATGACTGGGATAGCCTCGGAATGCGTGGTTCCGGTAGCAATAGTGTGAGGGCAGCCAGCGTTATTGTACCTAAGAACCATCTGAATCCCATGCCATCGGGCAAAGGAAAAAGAAACCTATATTATTCGGGGTTATTGTATCGGGCACCCGCGCGAATTGTGTTTTCGACTTACGTCCCAATCGCTTTAAGTCTTGCAAAACGGTCATTGGAACTGTTGTTAGATTTAGCACTCAATAAAGTGCCTTATGCGCTAAACGCGAAGCTCAAGACAAGGAGCTTGGCGCAGACTAAATATTCAGAGGCCTTGGCTATTTATCGCAGCGCGAGAGCATTTTTTTATGAAGAAATTGAAAGGGCATGGGAGATGACCCAAAGTGATTCGGGTTTTGACGACAGGGATAAGGCGAACCTGTATCTTGCTGGCGTGCACGCGGTTCAGGAAAGCGCGCGTGTAGTCAAGTTGGTTGCCGATGCCTCTGGGACGACGGTAACTGACAGAAATAACCCGCTAGATCAAATTAGTCGTGACATGGAGACTTTAAGGCATCATGGGTTCGTGAATGAATCAAGATACGCCAGTGTTGCCCAGGTTTTGTGGGACTCTGAATTAGATTATCCACTTATTTTGCGTTGATCTAGATTGGCTGAGGTAATTCAAAGAAAAAATAAGCGGCACTATGTGGTATATGGAAGCGGCGCGGTTGGTTCAACGATAGGAGCCAGACTATGGCTCAGTGGAAAAGAGGTCACTTTGGTGGCTCGGGGGTCCCACGGCGAAAAATTACAATCTCAGGGGCTTCATTTTCTCACCCCAGAGTCCGACGATATTCTGCCGATTCCTGCTGTCTGCAATATTTCTGATATCAGCTTTACTCAGGACACGATCTTGTTGCTCTGTGTTAAGTCTCAGCAGACTCACTTAGCTCTAGACCAGCTGGCATTGGAGGCTCCTCCAGAGCTTCCAGTCTGTTGTGTTCAAAATGGTGTGGCCAATGAGAGAAGTGCTCTGCGATATTTTCGCAGTGTTTATGCAACTTTAGTTAACTTGCCCGCGATGTATTTGCAACCAGGAGAAGTGGCAAGTTATGTGAAAGGCCTCGCCGGTGTCTTAGACACGGGAAGATTCCCCCATGGCTCTGACGGGCTCAGTGAGAAGATCACAGCCGATTTTCGTCAATCTGGTTTTGGTGCTGTTGCGGATGCCAAGGTAATGCGAAAAAAATATGCGAAGTTATTGATGAATGTGGGTAATGCGGTTCAGGCGATCATAGAAGAAAGTAGGGATGTCAAACCAATCTATAGAGCTGTAAGAGAGGAGGCCGAAGCCTGTTACGCAGCCCAAAGCATTGAGTACGCCACACGCGAAGAGATGGCGAAGATTGCTGAGGAGATGCGGATTGCGCCGGTCAAAGGATATGAAAAGACCGCAGGCTCTTCATGGCAAAGCCTAGAGCGAGGAACAGGAGATATTGAGACAGAGTATCTCAATGGGGAGATTTCCTTTTTGGGCCGGATGAATGGGGTACCCACTCCCTATAACGATCTGTTGGTTACGCTTGCTCGCGAATTTGTATTAACGAAGCGGCGTCCAGCAACCATGGGCGTCATGGATTTTTTAGATCGATTAGGTAGCTAGTCAAAAAAGGAGTGATAAAAATTACCACATATAGAAAGAGCATTTTACGTGCGGATGTTGACGGCTTTAAGTCGATCGTTGATCAAGCGAATGAACCCGTTTGGGGTGTCTGGGCTGGTCTTTTTGGGTTAGCGAACAATGAGCTGATTGCAATCACATTGGTTGAACCAGAGATTTCGGAGCCCTGGACAAACCAAGTTCAAGTTTTAGATGAGCAATTATTAGTGGCGACCGAGCGTCCTAGTTCTGGTAAATCCCCATCAGAAACAGGGCTCTATGTTTTTCGGTCTATGGAGACCGAGTCGAAAAACATCGACGAAATTGTGGAGCTTTCGGCTTATGCTTGGCGAACGTTTGAGACATCCGATGATTATCGCTCTGAGCCGATTGGGTTGTTCAGGCCAGAAAGTCCAGGTGCAGTCAGCACGATGTGGTTACTGACATGGTATGACGGGTTTGAGTCTTGGCAAAGGTCTCGAAATACTCACGACGATGCAAAAGAAGCTTTCATGAAAAGACATGCACTTCTTAGGCAGACCAGTGCTATCGCGACTCGGTTAATTGCTTGATGTAATTGAAAAAGAAGCTAAAGGGACCTTAGCCACTCGTCGTCGGAGCCTTCTCGGATGTTAGCGAATAAGGGCGTGGATAGGTATCGCTCAGCTGTATCAGGTAACATAGCCAATAACACGCTACCCTCCTCCGCTGTTTGCGCTACCTTTAGGGCCGCATTTACGGTCGCCCCCGCCGAAATACCAACGAATATGCCTTCAGATTTGGCTAATGCAAGAGAAGTATTGATGGACTCATCCTCGTTGACCGGTATGACTTGATCAGCGATATCTTTTTCCAAAACATCGGGTATGAAATCCGGCGTCCAGCCTTGTATTTTGTGAGGAGACCACTCGCCACCCGATAACAAAGCAGCTTGTTCAGGTTCTGTGGCGATGATCTTAAGGTCTGGTCGAGCTGTTTTGAGCGTTTTACCCGCGCCAGTCATCGTGCCGCCGGTGCCCCAGCCTGTTATCCAATAATCGAGAGGTTCGCCCGCAAAATCGCGCAAGATTTCAGGCCCTGTTGTATTTGCATGATACTCGGGATTTGCGGGGTTCTGGAATTGTCTAGCAAGAAACCAGTCGTATTGTTTGGCTAAGTCTTCTGCCTTTTTTACCATTCCCGATCCGCGCTCGGCTGCGGGGGTCAATATCACCTTTGCTCCAAGAGCGCGCATGATTTTTCGCCTTTCCACCGAGAATGTTTCAACCATGGTTGCCACGAAAGGGTGTCCTAAGACAGCGCAGACCATGGCTAGAGCGATCCCGGTGTTACCGGAGGTCGCTTCGACTACCGTCTGGCCTTCTTTGAGAGCTCCTGAACGCTTGGCATCATTTATAATTGCATAAGCCAGTCGATCCTTTACCGAGGCCATGGGGTTGAAAGACTCCACTTTCACATAAAGTGTGACGTGTTCAGGAGCGAGACGGTTAATTTTAATAATAGGTGTCTCACCGATGGTCTGGAGAATGTTGTCGTATTTCATGGCTTGAATTCGCTTTTTTTAAAACTATTGGATTTTCCGAGACTGCATCAATATAAATAATTGATGGCCTAGAGCGAAATACTGAATAGGTGTGATCCAAGATTGATTTGGGCTAAGAATATTCATATTTATTATAAAATGGGTATTTCCAATCGACTCTGGGCCAGGGAGGCTATGCACAAGAATCCTAAGTTTGAACGCAAGGGTGTGCGATCGATATGAGTGCAGAAGATAGAGAAAAATGGGATCAGCGTTACCGCGAGGGAGCGTATGCCAGTCGAAATTATCCAAGTGAATTCCTTAGAAATCGTGCTGATCTCTTGAACGTTGGTCGAGCAATGGATCTAGCCTGTGGGATGGGCAGAAACGCGATCTATCTTGCTGAGCTAGGATTTGAAGTCGATGCTGTAGACGTATCGCTCGTGGGCTTGGAAATTGCGCGAGAGAAGGCTAAAGAGCGTAGGCTCTCGATCCAGTGGCTGAATGAAGATCTACTTAGTGATTGGACAATTCCAGATCAGCAATATGATCTGATTTTGATGATTAGATTTGTGTCATCGGAAGTTTTAGTGAAACTGCCACAATTATTGGCGCGAGGCGGTGCATTGATAATCGAAGAGCATCTTCAGTGGCCGCAGGGAAATGTTGTAGGGCCGTCCAGTAATCGATTCCGAGTTAAGCCGGGTGAATTGATAGAAGGGTGTAAGGAACTGGATGTTTTGTTTCACTATGAGGGGCTTGTCGAGGAGCCTGACGGATCGATGGCTGCGCTGGCTCAAATCCATGCAAAAAAAAGTAATGGGTAGCTCTAATTTTGATAGAGTTCTTTAGCCAGTAAAACTGAACAGAGAAAGATGGATTCGATGGGAAAAGTACCAACGGTAGATTTCGCTAAGTACAGGGACGGCCATTTTACGATGGATGATCGTCGTGAGTTAACGATGGCGTGCGAGGACATGGGGTTCTTTTTATTGAAAGGGCATGATCTGGATGAACTGATAGCTGAGGTGTTTTTTGAATCAGAAAATTTTTTCTCAGAAGATAAAGCGTATAAACAGCAGTTTCGTCGGGATGAAGATAACCCTCTGGGCTACTTTGATCGGGAGTTAACAAAGAGAAAGCGAGATCAAAAGGAGGTATTCGATTTTAAGGTTGGTGGTTATCAATCGAGCAAATCTAATCGAACTACAAGGTGGCCTGAGAACCGTGAGGGGTTTAAGCAATGCTTAGGGACTTTTTTTCAGTCTTTTACTGCTTTGTCGGAAGACGTGATGGAGATGATCTTTGTTTCCATGGGAATGGAAAAATCTGAGTCAAGGATGTTAGTGACGACATCATTTGGAAAGGAGCATTCCAGCGCCGCCCGACTAAATTACTATCCAGCTAGAGACCCCGTGCCAGAAACCGAGCGACAGTCAGTTACGCCTCTAGGTGATATGGCTTTACATCATCACACTGATCCGGGCGCTATTACTTTATTGCTTCAAGATGATCACGGCGGGTTGCAGGCACACTCGACTCAACATGGTTGGATGGACATAGAACCTCAGTCAGGGACAATTGTTGTAAATATCGGTGACGTTATGCAGGTGTGGAGCAACGACCGATGTAAATCTGGTGTCCATAGGGTATTGCCGATTACGTCTGGTAGAGGTAGATACAGCACGCCGTTTTTCTATCAGCCTCGATTTGATGCCGTTATCGAGCCTTGGAGTAGCGAGAATGACCCGGCTAAATATAGGTCTTTCTTATGGAAAGAGTTTATTAGAGGTCGGGTCGCGGATAATTTTGCTGATTATGGAGAAGATGATATTCAGATCGATAAGTATCGGGTAGCCTAGCCCCGGCGATGGAAATCAATTAGACCTGGTTGCTGGTTAGAGCTTTGGCTCGCTGGCAAAAACAATACACCCACTAGCCCCGAACATACCGCCTACGCCCAGACAAAGCGAAACCTTGGCTTCGGGGACTTGAGCTGGGGCGACACCTCTTATTTGTCTGATACTTTCCTGCATAGCATACATCCCATACATCCCCGAGTGCATATAGGAGAGACCACCACCATTTGTGTTCATCGGTAGTTTGCCGCCAGGTGCAGTATTTTGTTCCCAAATAAATGAGGGTGCTTCTCCGCGCTCACAAAACCCCAGATCTTCCAATCCATAAATTGGCAGGTGAGCAAACGCGTCGTAGACCATTAAGTGATCGACCTCTTGGTGCGTTATCTGAGCCTCTTTCATGGCTGAAGGTCCGGCAACCGTAAATGCTCTTGAGCTGGTTAAATCTTGCATTTGACTGATCATGGGAGTCTCGACGCTCTCTCCCGTACCGATAATGTAGACGGGTTTTTGTGGAAAATCTTTTGCCCGCTCGGATTTCGTTAATATGAGAGCGCCACCGCCATCCGTTACAAGGCAGCACTCGAGCAAATGAAAAGGATACGCGATCATCTTTGAATTTAAGACATCATCGACCGTGATGGGGTCCTGTTGGCTGGCTCTTGGATTCTTTGAAGCCCATTCTCGCTGCACAACAGCCACCATCGCCAGTTGCTCATGTGTCATACCATAATCCTTCATATATCTGAGTACTGGCAATGTAAATAATGAAGTAGGCCCCATTGGACCAAAGGGCATCTCGAATTGGCCCGTCAGAGAAGCAGGCGCCGAGGCAAAACCACCCCGCCCTACTCCAGAGCGGCCGCTTTCGCCGTGGGTAATAAGAACCGTTTCACAGTGACCGCTCATGATGGCTGCCACTGCATGTCGGACATGCAGCATGAAAGAACATCCGCCGACTGCAGTACCGTCAACCCATTTGGGAGTAATGCCTAGGTAGTAGGCTAGGTCTGTTGGCCGGTCTCCGGCAGTCGCAAAACCATCAATGTCTTTGACCGTCAGGCCTGCATCGGCGAGCGCATTTAGGGCGGCATCCGCGTGTAACTGCTGCTGGCCCAGTTCAGGTATTACACCGAGTTCGGTGGTTTCTGACGCGCCCACCACTGCGACCCCTTTATTCACTATCATCACCTACGGGCTCAAATAAAGGTAGTGTGATTTCTTCAGAAACGCTCTCATATTTAACGATTAAGGGCATATCAAGCACGAGTGACTCAGGAGTTTGAGGACAGCCGACAATATTGGTCATCATTCGGGGGCCCTCTTCAAGTTTTACAATGGCGATTGCATAAGGCCCATCGAAAGCCGGGTGATTTCTGTGATTAATTACATAAGAGTCTAGTGTGGCTTTGCCTGATGCGTGAGAAATTTCAACTTTGCGTGAGCCGCAGTCCGGGCAGAAGGGCCTAGGAGGGAAATAAGTGTTCTTGCAAGAGGAGCAAGATTGCAGGAGAAACTCTCCAGCTCGGGTTCCTTCCCAAAAATGGGCGGTCTCAGGTGTGGGTCTAGGTAACGCCCTTTTCGGTTTGTCCATAAATCAGATCACTTATCGGATTCGCTAATTTCAGAGAAATTAGAAGTTAAAACGAAGATAGAGATAAAGAAAGTAGCCACTAATTAACCCTATTCCGGCTAGCCTCCCAAGGCGGGCTTTACTAAACAAAAATAGTGGAATGATTACTAAAACGAACAAGCCTCCTACTGCCAGGTCCCAATCACCGCCCTCGGGAATGGGAAGTGGGCGAATAATGGCTGCGGCCGGAAGGACGACTAAAGAATTGAAGATGTTGGATCCAACGATATTACCAAGAGCAAGGTCGGTTTCTTTTTTGTAGGCGGCTATTCCGGAGGTGACTAGTTCTGGCAGACTTGTGCCTACCGCGAGGACGAACATACCGATGACGACCTCAGATACGCCGATTATTTCGGCAACTGCTACGCCGTTTTTTATGGTCATTTCGCCGCCGACTACCAACAACACCAGTCCAATTAATAGAAAGATCCAATTAACTAGTCCACTGCCGCTGCCTTCGGATGAGAAGGTGCTTCCCTCGACCAACAGCGGGTCATCTTCTTCGGTAATAAAGTCTCGGACCATGAAATAAACAAATACGGTGAATAACAAGAACAGAATAATGGCGTCGCCCCTATCGAGTAATGGTAGTGTTCCCGATAGAGGTTCGTCCCAAACCATGACTAATAGGATAGCTGTAATGAGCAGAAGAAAAGGAACTTCACGGCGAATCACTTGTCCTTGCAGGTAGATTGGAGACATGATGGCGGCTATGCCCAGCACCAGTCCGAAATTGGCGAGGTTACTGCCCACTGCATTTCCAAAAGCGAGATCGGTTTTTCCTTGGAGGGCTCCGGTGACGTTAATAACAAGTTCTGGCGCACTGGTTCCAAAGGCAACGACGGTCAGCCCTATAATAATGCTGGGGACGTTAAACGCTTGAGCAATCCCAGAGGCGCCCTTGACCAGGCTAGCACCGCCAACCAGTAACAAAGTGAGACCTAATAAAACAAATAGGAAAGAGGCCAACGACTAATCCGGTGAGGTAAAATACAATTATCTAACAGGGGAGTGATCGGCTCAAGGTGTTAATTATGCGGCCTTCCTTATAAATTGGGGAAATAAAGTGAGATTGGGAGCTAGAAATGCAAGTAACCGGTAAGTGCCACTGTCAGGCAATCAGTTTTCGAGCAGAGGTCGATCCAGAGCGCACCGTGCTATGCCACTGTACAGATTGTCGGGCGATGTCTGGGGGCCCCTATCGTTCGGTTATCCAAACCAAAGAAAGCGATTTTGAGTTGCTGACCGGTGAACCTAAGCTCTATTACAAGTATGGAGAGAGCGGTAACCAAAGAGAGCTGGCCTTTTGTGGGCATTGCGGGAGCCATATTTATGCAACGTCTGTAGGCGACTCGCCTAAACGATTGTTTGGGTTGCGAACCGGCGTTTTAGATCAGTGTGACGAACTCAAGCCTACACTTCAGGTGTGGTGTCGTTCTGAGGTGTCGTGGGCACAAGATGTTAGCCATATCGAAAAAGTTGATAAGATACCTGGCGCATAATGCGGAAACTGCCGATTTTGTATAGTTTTCGTCGTTGTCCGTATGCGATTCGGGCCCGCATGTCATTGGTTGAGGCAAATG
>CAZYHH010000029.1:0-17247 GCA_964647295.1 uncultured Pseudomonadales bacterium | reverse complement strand
GGGTTAGGCTTGCGATTCTTCCCTCGTTTAACCCCTTTCACCAAACAATCTCAGTCATCGGATTTCGATTAGAAGTGAAGCACGCCTCTGCCGACCATCTCACCTTTAATGATACGATCTATCGCGTCCGACAGCGTATCAATAGTTAGACCCTCCTCTAGAGCAGACAGGTCCATTTTCCAATCTGATGCAAGTCGAGACCAAATAACTTCTTTTTGGACAATGGGTAATTCTACGGAATCCACCCCAAGTAAATTCACGTGTCTCAAGATGAACGGTAATACACTCCCAGAAAAAGTGGCGCCACCTACCAAGCCACACGCGGCCAGACTTCCGCCATAACGTAGGCTTTTAACCGCGTTAAACAGCATATCTCCGCCCACCGTATCCACCACTCCACCCCAGGTCTCTCTGAGCAAAGGTTTATCCAACCCTTCAAGCGCTTGCTCTCTACTTATAACCTGAGACGCTCCGAGTGATTCTAAGAAATCCGTTTTATCAGACTTGCCAGTTACCGCATGGACCTCGTGCCCTAATTGCGCAAGCAGCTTGACCGCAACCGAGCCCACGCCTCCCGTCGCGCCCGTGACCAACACAGGGCCAGACTCTTTGTTAAGGCCGGCAGATTCAAGTTTTTGAACACATTCGGCTGCCGTAAAGCCCGCGGTCCCTATTACCATACTCGAGTGCAGATCTAACCCCTGGGGCATCTTGGTAACCCAACCTGAGGGCACTCTGATCTTTTCACCAAATCCGCCTGGAGTATTCATGCCTAAGTCGAAACCAATCACGACAACCTCATCCCCAACGGAAAATTTCGAGTCCGAACTCTCAGAAACCGTGCCTGAAGCATCTATACCTGGGGTATGAGGATAGTTACGGGTAACGCCCGGACTACCCGTAGCTGAAAGCGCGTCTTTATAATTCAGAGACGAATACGCCACATCAATCAATACTTCACCCTCAGGCAAGTCATCTACATCTCGCTCAATAACACATCGCGTAAATCCGCTATCCGACTTTTCTATCCAAAATGCATTAAATTTCATATTTCTCAAACCACCTATTACATCAATACGTTACTTACTTTAAAACTCCGCTCAATAGATTAGACAATCTATCAAGAGTGCCATTCACTTTCCCCAAGATCTTGTCCACGGGCGACTGGATTTCTTCCCACTGTACCTGGTATACAGAACGCTCTGCACAAAGATCTGAGATGTACTCATCACTCGTTAATAGTTCGTCTACAAGATTCAGATCTAAGGCGCGCTTACCATACCAGGCCTCTCCTGTAGCGATCTCCTCTATATCCACCGCAGGCCGATTGTTTGTTACAAACTCCTGGAAGAGCAGATGAACATCCTCTAATTCTTCTTTGAATTTTTCACGGCCCTCCTCTGTATTTTCGCCAAAGACTGACAGCGTCCTCTTGTATTTACCTGCCGTTAACAACTCTACATCCACGTCATTCTTTTTTAGGAGTTTATGAACATTGGGAATTTGGGCAACGACTCCAATGGAGCCAATCAATGCGAAGGGGGCTGCGATGATTTTATTTGCTACCGAAGCCATCAGATAACCCCCACTCGCTGCTACTTTATCAACCGCCACAGTCAAAGGAATCCCCTTCGATCTTACCCGAGACAATTGAGATGCAGCCAAACCATAACTGTGGACCATTCCGCCTGGACTCTCCAAACACACGACCACTTCGTCCTCTTCGCTCGCCATCGTCAATATCGCAGTAATCTCCAGTCTCAAATTATCCAGTGCGGAGGCCTTCACATCTCCATCAAACATTATTACAAAAGCCCTTTTCTCGGTTTTCGATGAAATTTCAGCCTGGCCTTCCTCACCACTTTCCTCTTGTCTCGCCTCTTTTTTTTCTTTTTTCTGAAGCTTTTTCAGCTGCTTACTTTCTTTTGTCTCCGCTTTGATTTCCTGTTTTCGCATTTTTTTCGCATCGGCAGGATCCATCGTACTAGCTTCTAGCACATGCCTTAGATCTTTGATCAGGTCATTGATCTTTTTGATTGATAGTCTTCCGCGATCCCTTTTCGGCTGTCCCTTTGAGCCCAAACTCGCCAAAGAGGAAATAATAATCAACAGAGCAACCACGACAGTGATTGCCTGTGCCAGAAACATCAAATACTCGAAAAGAAAATCCATAACACCTTATACCGCGTTGAACCTGTTAACGAAGAGTGCATCCTCCCATCGTAGCGGTTATTATTCAAACCCAACTCAAAACTCAATTCTATTAAGATTCAAGCCGATGACTACCCAATCCGTAAATGCACAAGAATTAGCCACACTGCTTGAAACAAATTTCAATAAAAAAGCCTCGGCCGAGCTAGATGCACGCATCGAATTCCGCCTCGGCGATGAATCATTATTAATGCTCATTCAGGACGAGAAGCTTACGCTCGAAGGATTCAATAAATCAAAAACCCCATCAGAAATAGTTCTTTTTTTTGAATCTGCTCAACTTGCTTATGAAATATTCACCGGCGCCACGGGATGGGTGCAAGCTTTTATGAAAGGCCAACTAAAAAGTGATAGCAACTTAGTATGGGTTTTCCAGATAGTTGGTTCATTTACCAGAACCTAAATATCTACAGGATTAATGAATTCTTCAATCAACCATCCTGAAATCGCCGTTTTAGGAGGCGTTTGAGGTAAGTTGTTTTTGGTGAACCACTTAGCTTCAGCAATCTCGCCGGGTTGACAAACTATATCTCCAGAATCGTATTCCGCATGAAATCCCAACATCAGCGAATTAGGAAAGGGCCAGCTCTGTGAACCAAAATACCTGAGATTACAGACTTTCAACCCGACCTCTTCGAAAACTTCCCGATGAACCGTTTGTTCGATGCTTTCACCGGCCTCAACAAACCCTGCCAACGTACTAAACATACCAGCAGGCCACGCTGCATTTCTAGCCAAAAGCATCTCTTCACCTTTAGTCACTAGCACTATGATACTAGGCGAAAGCCTAGGGTAAGCGATTAATCCACACTTATCGCAAAGCTTGGCTCGGTCTTGCGGGTGACTGTCGGTTGGTTCACCGCATCGACCACAATACTGATTTGAGTTATGCCACTCGACAATTTGCAGTGCTCGACCGGCCAAGTAAAAGGTAGCCATATTCGTTTTACCTAATATCCCCCTTAAACCGGTCAAACCATATCCCTCAGGAATATCACCTTTAACTCCTAGCGCATAACTAGCAATACCCCCATAACGGCCCAAAAAATGTTTACTCAGCACGCCTACATCAAACCAACGGAAATCGTCACCAGTGATCGGCTCCGGCATACCTGAGCTACTTTTGCAGATCAACTGGTCTCCTATAAATGCAAAATATAGCGCGTCCCCACTATCGTCCCCTTCTGCCTCAACATGATCGGGCTCAAAATCGTCAGCTTCTCTCGGCCACATATAAACAAATCCATTACTCGAACTGACAAATATGATACGTCATCATTTAAACGAGCGCGCGCTTGACTCGCGCACGAGACTCGAAAAGAATATAGGCTAAGATAGCTAGCGGTATGTTATGCGGCTAGTTCTGCACAAGCATTAACTTCGTAGGGGTAAAGCATGACGGGTATCGCAATGAATTCTTTTTGGCAAAATTTTCTAGGCCATGCACCGGACTGGTACAAGAAAACAGTCGTTGCTTTTCTAGTTTTCAATCCATTGATTTTGGTGTTGCTCGGCCCCACGCTGACTGGGTGGATAATCGTGCTCGAATTTATCTTCACTCTCGCGATGGCACTCAAATGTTATCCTCTTCAGCCTGGCGGCCTCATCGCTATTGAGGCTGTCGCATTAGGCATGACCAGCCCTCAAACCGTCTATGACGAAGTCGTCGCGGCGTTCCCAGTGCTCCTGCTCTTGATTTTCATGGTCGCAGGCATCTATTTCATGAAAGAGTTGTTGCTGTTCACGTTCACAAAAATTCTATTGAAAGTGCGTTCTAAATTACTGCTTTCCTTACTTTTTAGTTTTACGGCCGCGTTTCTTTCTGCGTTCTTGGATGCACTAACAGTTACTGCGGTAATCATTAGCGTCGCGGTTGGCTTTTTCTCGGTGTATCACAAAGTCGCCTCAGGCAAGCAATTTACTGAACCACATGAACACGGTTCCGATGACAGCATCCTAGAATCTTATTCAAAAGATTTAGAAGAATTCAGAGGTTTCTTACGCAATTTAATGATGCACGCAGCCGTCGGTACTGCTTTGGGAGGAGTCTGTACGACCGTAGGCGAGCCACAGAACCTATTGATTGCTACCTACACCGAGTGGGAGTTCATCGAATTTTTCTTAACGATGGCGCCCGTCACAATGCCCGTCTTAGTCGTAGGACTAGTGACTTGTGTGCTGTTAGAGATCGCCAAAAAGTTTGGTTACGGAAACGTGCTACCTGAGGGCGTTCGATCTATTCTTGTAGAATTTGATGAGCACCAGAGCGCAGCTCGAACCGATAACGAAAATGCTCGTTTGGTCATCCAGGCGATCAGTGCAGTTTTCCTGGTAATCGCTCTAGCATTTCACGTCGCTGAAGTCGGCATTATTGGATTGACCATTATCGTGCTTCAAACCGCCTTCAATGGCGTTATTGAGGAACATGATCTTGGCCACGCTTTTGAAGAAGCCCTCCCTTTTACTGCCCTATTAGTCGTGTTCTTTGGGATTGTCGGTGTGATCCATGATAATCATCTGTTCTCACCCGTAATCGCTTGGGTTTTGAGCCTACCAGAGGAAGCGCAACCAGGGATGTTCTACATTGCTAATGGGCTCCTATCAGCCATCAGCGATAACGTTTTCGTAGCAACCGTCTATATTGGCGAAGTCCATACTGCTTATACAAATGGAGAGATATCCAGGGCTCTTTTTGACAAGCTAGCGGTAGCCATTAATACAGGGACTAACATTCCAAGTGTCGCTACGCCAAATGGACAAGCAGCATTTCTTTTCTTATTAACTTCCTCCGTTGCCCCTCTGATTCGTTTGTCGTATATGACCATGGTGAAAATGGCCCTACCCTATACGATCACGATGGGTATCACAGGTTGGCTGGCAGTCATGTATCTCCTTTAACAAAAAAGTGAGTTAGTCAGCGTTATTCAGGGCTTTCCATATAGAACCCTCTGAATTTTTATCTTCAATAAAAGCGATGAATTCTTCGTGGGCCTGGATTTCGGTCTCCGTGGCGTTCACTTCTAGCAAGTCTCCCCAGCCCTGCGACTCCGCATTTTTAACCTGGCTTGTTCGAGACCCATCGACAACCGAGTCTTCCTGAGAATCGAATAATCCCGTTTGGCCGCCTGTCAAAATCAAATAAACATCCGACAGAATCTCAGCATCGAGCAAGGCACCATGCAAAATTCGCTGAGAGTTGTCGATTTCGTATCTTCTGCACAGTGCATCCAAGCTATTTCTTTGTCCGGGGTGTTTTTCCCTCGCTATCACTAAAGAATCGATTACAGAGCATCTTTCATGGATGGACTTTTGGGCTGGATCTATCAATTCAATCTCATAGTCTAAAAAAGCAACATCGAAAGGCGCGTTATGAATGATTAACTCATCGTGCCCAATAAAACTTTCAAATTCCTGCCAGACATCCTCAAAAACGGGTTTGTCTGACAAAAATTCTTGGGTTATCCCATGAACCTCTAGCGCTCCATCATCGATGTCACGTCTAGGATTGATGTACTTGTGGAAATTGCGGCCTGTCAGTCTTCGATTAACCAGTTCCACACAGCCAATTTCGATAATTCGGTGGCCAAGACTAACCTCTAAACCCGTGGTTTCTGTGTCTAAAACAATTTGCCTCACTACAAGACCAGCATCTTATCGATAGCAATGTTAGCTTCCTGATCAACCATTTCATTCTCTCGATGGCCACTGTGCCCCTTCACCCATTTCCACTCCACCGTGTGGATCGAAACCACCTGGTCTAGCCTTTTCCATAAATCGACATTTTTTACAGGTTTTTTTTGAGAAGTGATCCAACCTTTTTTCTTCCAGCCTTCTATCCACTTTGTGATCCCATCTTTTACGTATTGAGAATCAGTCGTGAGAATCACCACCATAGGCCTTTTTAACTGTTCCAGACCTTCAATCGCGGCGGTTAACTCCATACGGTTATTGGTGGTTTGTTCAACCGCACCGGAGATCATCTTTTCCTCCTGTCTGTGCCTAAGAAGCGCAGCCCATCCGCCCGGCCCGGGATTACCCCGGCACGCTCCATCGGTAAAGATGTCTACTGTAGTGGTTTCTTCGTTCACGGGTTTGGCTTCAAGCTATGAATCAGTTCCTTTGCACTCCAACCTCGGCATGAGCCGCAACAAAAAAACTATTCATACTAACGCGATCATTCCGGCTTTTAAGACCTGCTCTCACACTAGCGATTTCTTCATCCGAGAGTATGTTGATATCCCCATTTTGAACGTGAGTCACTGTCACGATAGCCTCTCCATCGACAATCGACACACCACCATAGGATTTTTCTAGCTCCTCTGGCCGCGGCAACTCAAAAGCAAGATCTAACACCTCTTGAGGTATCTCCTGACCCTCAGTTCTTCCGATCAACTCGTGAGAGGACCAGCGCAAGCCGTACTCATCAGCGATATCAGACACAGAAACCCCATCCTCTAATTTCTGCATGGCCGAAACTTTAGCTTTAGCTATAGCCATATCTGTTTTTTCTTCTATCAACGTGGCTTCGATTAGTTCTGCGACATCCTCTAAGGAAATAAGTTCTGGGTCTTTGATATCACGCACTCTCGTCACTATCGCCCGCTCATCCGAAAACTCTATTAACGGTCCATTCTCTCCCAAAGGGACATCGTCACCAAAAATGCCTTCCAACACCTCAGCGTCGCTCAACCAGTCTCCATGGGAACCCTGATCACTCTTTGAAATGTTCTCAGCGCTCACTACAATCGCACCTATTTGGTCAGCAGTGTCGACCAGCGCATATCGCTCATCGTAAGAGAACCGCTCAAGGTCCAAGGATTTTTCTTGGAATATTTCCCTAGCAGCATCCATTCTCAATCCAGAATCCAGTTCATCTCGCACCTCCGCAAGATCGGGGTAGTTCACTTTCTGGACGCGATCTAAACGAATAATGTGATAACCAAAATCCGTTTTAACTGGGGCGGCTATGTCCCCGGCCTTATCCATATTCCACAAGGTAGTCTCAAATTCCGGAGCAAAGATCCCTTTCCCAGCCAGGCCTAACGAACCACCCGTTCGTGCAGAACCCGCATCATCAGAAAACTCACTCGCTAAGGCGCCAAAGTCTCCCCCGTCGGAAAGCTGCTCGTAAACGGATTTAGCCAAATCAGCCGCATCAGTTTCGCTACGATCTTCACTTATCGCAATCAGTATGTGAGAACTCTCTCTTTGAGCATTTTCAAGAGCGATCTCCAAGTTCTCTTTCCAAGCGTCGACAATGTCTTCCTCAGATACGGAAATACTAGGCGCATTCATCAACCCTTTCACGGACAACGTCACATACTCCAGATCCAACATCGCCTCAGTCATGTACAAATTTTGCTCTTCAGCATAGCGATCAGCGATCTCGCTCTCCGAAACCTCCACTCCCTCTCGAAATTTATCTCTGGTAAGTGCCAAAAACGCGATATCCCGTCTTTGAGCCAATATCTTCAAGGTTTCTTCCACTTCCCAATCCGAAATAAAGCTGGAATCGATTACACTCGTCCTAAGCAGTTCTGCACTAATCGATCGACCATAGTCCTCTACAAACTGAATGGGAGTGTAGCCCAACATTTGGATTTGCTGGCGGTATGTCGGTTCGTCGAATCTCCCCGCTTTTTGATATGCCGGGTTATCTAACAACCTTTGATTGACGAAATTTTGAGATGCTTGAATGTTTAGGTTTTCTGCAGTCTGAAATAAAACTTCTTTAGCAATTAACTGCTCAAGTGCATAACTTCTTAGCTGCAGACGATCAATGCTATTAGGATCAAAATCCTCATCCACTTGGAACAACAACTTCCTTCGTTCTCTTTCTGTCTCTCGCTCGAGAACCATCTCGCTAACTTCATAATCGCCTACAGTCGCAATATTCGGACCAGAGCCCATGAAGATGTTGGTCGCACCAAAACCAAAAAGTGTAAGCACCACGATAATCGCGCCGGCCAAAACCTTAAATCCAATACTTTGAGTTTGATTCCTCAATTCTTGTAACATACTTAACCCAATAAAAATTCAGCTAGACCAAAGAGCATAAAAAAGATCAATGATTGATAAAAAAAAGGGCGCTAATCAAGCGCCCCAAAAAAGAACTAATAACCGCTAGTTCAACGCATCTTTTAAACCTTTACCGGCCTTGAACGCAGGAACCTTAGCCGCAGATATCTGAATGGTAGCACCAGTTTGTGGGTTACGCCCGGTTCTAGCTGCTCTGTCCCGCACTAAAAAAGTCCCGAAGCCCACCAAAGAAACCGAATCATTCGCCTTCAACGAGTTAGTAATCGCATCTACAGTCGCATCTAACGCACGACCGGCGTCAGCCTTAGAAAGATCCGCGGAATCCGCAATCGCATTAATCAAATCACTTTTATTCACTATTTGCCCCTAAAAAAGCAGCGTGCACTTTCAGTGGAGAGAATATTGAATTGTTGCGTTTGATAAACAATAACCTCACTCAAATAAAGATACTCGCTATACGGTTGATAACAAAGCTTATGAAGCTCACGACGTTTTATACCAATAGGTTGGCTACCACGCAACCTATAAGAAACACTAGTTTCACCGCTGTTAATGGGTTTTTATGTTCGTAGATGTGCTCCCGCGTTTCTTTCGCGCGGAAGAAACCACCTCAGAGGAGCTTGCCAAGCCTTTTTCAATTCTATTGCCAGGCTTTTTGAGAACAGGTAGAGATTCAAGTGCATGGACTAACACCTCGTCCATCGACTTAACCGGCACGATCTGCAAATTGGATTTCACGTTTTCGGGTATCTCTTTAAGATCCTTTTCATTCTCAGCCGGGATAATAACAGTCTTGATACCACCACGATGCGCCGCTAATAGCTTTTCTTTTAATCCGCCTATCGGAAGAACCTGACCTCTTAAAGTGATCTCTCCGGTCATAGCGACATCGGATTTAACTGCGACGCCCGTTAGAACAGAGACCAACGCCGCACACATACCGATACCCGCACTGGGACCATCTTTTGGTGTAGCTCCTTCAGGGACGTGGATATGAATATCTTTCTTTTCATGAAAATTTGAGGCTAGACCAAAAGATGAAGACCGGCTTCTAACGAACGTCATTGCCGCTTGAATAGACTCCTGCATCACATCTCCGAGAGAGCCCGTTTTTGTGTGTCTACCCTTTCCAGGAACCACTACCGCCTCGATATTCAACAATTCACCACCAACCTGAGTCCAAGCCAAACCGGTCACAATTCCTATCTGATTTTCTTCTTCAGCCAAACCATAGCTAAACTTCCGCACTCCGTTGTATTTTTCCAATAGTTTTTCACTGATCGTTATTTTTTGCGCCTTGCGGCCCAATTCCTTCTCAGTAACCACCTTGCGCGCAAGCTTGGCTATTTCTCTTTCTAACCCTCTTACACCGGCCTCTTTGGTGTAATAACGAATAACATCTATCAGCGCCTTATCTGAAATAGAAAGTTCATTTTGTTTTAAGCCGTTTAATTTAATTTGCTTAGGAACTAAATATTTTTTAGCGATATTTAACTTCTCATCTTCCGTGTAACCGGGCAACCTGATGACCTCCATACGATCAAGCAGAGCCGCTGGGATATTCATGGAATTCGAGGTGCAGACAAAGAACACATCTGAGAGGTCGTAATCAACTTCTAAATAGTGATCGTTGAACGTATTATTCTGTTCTGGATCAAGCACCTCCAGCAGAGCGCTGGCCGGATCACCTCGAACATCCATGCCCATCTTGTCAATTTCATCTAACAAAAATAAAGGGTTAACGACGGCTGACTTGGACATTTTTTGAAGAATCTTTCCAGGCATCGAACCGATATAGGTTCTACGGTGACCGCGAATCTCCGCCTCGTCACGCATCCCACCCAAAGACATGCGAACAAACTTTCGATTAGTGGCGCGCGCAATACTCTCTCCTAAGGATGTTTTGCCCACGCCCGGCGGCCCTACCAGGCATAAAACCGGGCCTTTTACCTGTTTAACTCTATTTTGAACCGCCAGGAACTCAATTATTCGATCCTTAACCTCTTCTAATCCGTAGTGATCTTCATCCAAAATCTTTTGAGCTGCGCTTAAATCCTTACGCAAGCGCGTTTTTTTATTCCATGGAATCGCGATAATCCAGTCAAGAAAGCTTCTAACCACAGAGGCTTCAGCAGACATAGGCGACATACTCTTGAGCTTACTCAACTCCGACTGCGCCTTCTCTTTTGCCTCTTTTGGCAAGCCCAGCTGGCTTATTTGTTGCTGAAGTTCATCTGCTTCAGCCTGTTCACCATCGCCCATTTCCTTCTGAATTGCCTTCATCTGCTCGTTGAGGTAATAGTCGCGCTGGCTCTTCTCCATCTGTTTTTTTACACGGCCGCGAATTTTCTTCTCGGTTTCTAGTATCTCGAGCTCTGCATCAATAAGCCCCAACAACAGACTTTTTCGGTCACTGAGCTCTACGGTTTCTAGCAGTTGCTGTTTTACAGACACCTCAAGAGGCATTTGAGCCGCCATTGAGTCTACTAACCGAGACAACGACTCTATCCCCGACAATGAAGCCAGAACCTCCTGAGGAATCTTCTTACTCTGACCAACGTAATTCTCAAACACCGTTAAAAGCGAATCGGCGGAATCCACCTCTGTATCGCCCTCGTCAGATAAGACCTCCACATCAGCAGTGGTAAAATCGTCACCAAAAAAGAATTGACGAACAAAAACTCTGGCTTCGCCCTCCACGAGCACTTTGACCGTGCCATCCGGCAATTTAAGCAACTGCAGTATTGTGGCGACAGTCCCGACTTTGAACAGATCTTTTTTCTTGGGATTAGATTTATCGGCTTCCTTCTTGGCGATCAATAAGATTTTCTTGTCGGCGGACATCGCCGAATCTAATGCACTAATCGAGCTTTCTGTTCCAACAAACAAAGGTTGAACAGCCTGAGGGAAAATAACCATATCGCGTAGCGGAACGGTCGGTATCTGTTCTAGAGACATGCTAGTAGACATACACCATCCTCAAACAGGGTAACTCAAAAAAATCAGTTCTTAAAATTCTTTTTACTCTTTGGGAACCGCTTTAGCTTGATCTCCGCCTTCGTAAATAAGCATGGGCTCACTTTCTCCATTTATGACCCCCTCATCCACAACAACCTTGCTGATGGTTTCACTAGACGGCAAGTCATACATAGTATCTAGAAGCACCGCTTCCAATATTGACCTTAATCCTCGAGCACCGGTCTTTCTTTCCATCGCTTTTTGAGCAACAGCGACCAGCGCATCATCTCGGAAGTCCACCTCAACGTCTTCCATTTCAAATAACTTAGTATATTGCTTGGTTAACGAGTTCTTGGGTTCTGTGAGGATCCTGACTAGCGCTTCATTATCTAATTCAGTTAACGTAGCAACTACCGGCATGCGGCCGACGAACTCAGGAATCAGCCCATAACGGATAAGATCTTCTGGCTCCACCGATCGAAGTGTCTCGCCGATACTGCTCTTATCATCTTCACTCTTGACGCTCGCACCAAAGCCGATACCAGATTTATCAGAACGTTCGACAATGACTTTATCGAGGCCCGCAAAAGCGCCACCACAGATAAAGAGTATATTCGACGTATCAACCTGCAAAAATTCTTGTTGAGGATGTTTCCTACCACCCTGAGGAGGCACCGAAGCAATGGTTCCCTCAATCAACTTCAAAAGCGCCTGTTGTACGCCCTCTCCAGATACATCACGAGTTATAGAAGGATTATCTGATTTTCTAGAAATCTTATCGATTTCATCTATATAAACGATGCCTACCTGGGCCTTCTCAACATCGTAGTCACACTTCTGCAAAAGCTTTTGAATGATGTTTTCCACATCCTCGCCAACATACCCCGCTTCCGTCAGCGTGGTAGCATCGGCTATAGTAAAGGGAACATCCAATAGTCTCGCTAGCGTCTCCGCCAACAATGTCTTACCGCTTCCGGTAGGACCGATTAACAGTATATTAGACTTCGATAACTCGACTTCATCACTCTTACCCGCATAGTTCAGTCGCTTGTAATGATTGTATACCGCCACGGAAAGCACTTTCTTGGCATGCTCTTGGCCGATAACGTACTCTTCGAGGATATTATTGATTTCAATCGGGATTGGTAGCTTGGAGTCTTCTTTCTCTTCCTTGGACTCAGACACTTCTTCTCGAATGATGTCATTACACAGCTCGACACATTCGTCACAAATGAACACCGAAGGTCCAGCAATCAACTTTCTCACTTCATGCTGATTTTTACCGCAAAACGAGCAATACAGTAGTTTACCCGATTCTTCGTCTTTACCGTCGCCTGCCATAATACATATACCTCCAACCAAAACCCGACCCTTTATATGTCGAGCCGTCGTTGATCCGAATATTACTTATTGCGGATCATACAAGAAATCCAAATCAATGGCATTTATTTTACATTGACCTGGGCTCATTTTTCTTCTTCTGCAATTTGAGCTCGAGTTTTTTGTACACTATCTACTAGCCCGTACTCCGCCGCTTGATCGGGGCTCATCCAAAAATCCCGATCGGTATCTTTTTCAATTGTCTCAATCGGCTTGCCTGTGTGCTCAGAAATCAAAATATTTAGTCTTTCTCGCATTAGCAAAATCTCTTGAGCCTGAATCTCGATATCCGCAGCAACCCCGCGAGAACCGCCAGATGGCTGATGCAACATCATGCGCGAATTAGGCAGTGCATAACGCTTACCCGACGCTCCAGCAGCGAGCAAAAAAGCGCCCATGCTGGCTGCCTGGCCTACACAAAGCGTGCTCACATCGGGTCGGATAAACTGCATCGTGTCGTAGATCGACATGCCCGCTGAAACCGAGCCACCGGGAGAATTGATGTAAAGATGAATATCTTTATCTGGATTTTCAGACTCTAAAAACAGCAACTGCGCGACCACCAGATTCGCCATATGATCTTCGACAGGGCCCACCAGAAAAACAATTCTGTCTTTGAGCAATCGAGAATAAATGTCATAGGCACGCTCACCCCTTGCCGACTGCTCTACAACCATCGGCACCATACCAAGGTTGCTAATCGTGTTTAATGGACTATCGTAGGCACCTGACATTTGTATTTCCTTCTTAATTTGTACATTTATCTCATAATGACTCTTTTTTTGCCATCGGGCTCTCTAACCAAATAAAAAGCTCTTCCTAATCATTGAGTCTCCGACGAATCTTTCTTCTCATCATTTGATTCATTTGTCGTTTCTTCTACCGCCTCAGCCGGCGCTATAGCCGCTCCGCTGATCACACTATCGTAATCTGAAACCACCTCTTCAACCACCGCTTTAGAGATTATGTGGTCAACTACCTGATCTTCAAGTACCCCCATCTCTAAATTTTGCATTTGATCTGGATTACCTCGATACCAGCCAATCACCTGCTCCGGTTCAGCGTAACTCGACGCAAGTTCTTGCAAATGCTGATCAAGCTTCTCCTGATCCACCTCAATCTCAAACTTGCTAATGATTTCGTTGACAACTAAGCCCAATTTCACCCGCTTTTCAGCTTGATCCTTAAACAGCTCATCGGGCAAGTTGAAGTCATTCTGCTTACCACCTGGAGGCTGCTGAAACTGACCCATCATTTGATCTTTTAATGTTTGTATTTCCCGGGCGATCATTGGCCCCGGTATTACAAACTCATGAAGTTCTCCCAAAGAATCCATAACTTGTTGTTTTAACTGGTTTTTTATCGAGCCTTCCAGCTCCTTCTCCATATTGGATAAGACCTCTTTTCTGAAGGCCTCTTCGCCGCCTTCTTCAACCCCGAACTCCTTATAAAATTCGTCATTTAGCTCTGGTAGTTTAGCTTCTTTTACCTCTTTCATGGTTAAGGCAAAGTCAACCGTTTTGCCTCTTAACTCTTCCGCTCGATAATCCTCCGGAAATAGAGCCTCAAAATTCGTTGTGTTCCCTGCAGAAATCCCTTGGACGCCAGTCTCGAAGTCCTCAATCATTTGACCCTTTCCGATTATCAAAGTGACGTCTGTTCCCCCGGCCGATTCAACGATTTCTCCGTCTAATTTCCCTTCAAAATCCACGACCACCTGGTCATCCACTCTACTTTCACGTTCTACAGTCTCATAGGAAATACGTTGTTCCTTGAGGCGATCGACCATCTTATTAACATCTTCTTCGGTGATCTCCGTGGAAGGTCGCTTGATTTCCACCTTTGAAAGCTCGGCAATTTCTACCGTCGGGACTAGCTCGAAGGTCGCCGTAAACTCAAGGTCGACATTGGGTTCCATCTTTTGAACTTGTAAAGTTGGTGGCCCTGCCGGGTTCAGAGACTCTTGAGCAATCGCCTCATAAAACGAGTTTTGCATCATCTCGCCAGCCAATTCGGCCCGAAGAGAGGGACCAAATCGCCTACGAACCTCCTTCAAAGGCACTTTACCAGGCCTAAAGCCCGGTATTTTGGCTTTGCCTTTTGCATCTTCGAGCTTGGCGTTAAGCCGGTTTTCAAAGTCTTCGCTGGGCAAGGTAATCGTCAGCCGGGTCTCTAAACCCTCAATCGTTTCAACAGATACATCCATAACTCATCACCTTACTGAATAGAATTGAAACCACCGGAAAATAATGAGTTAAGCGAATTCGCCACCAGAACCGGTAAAATTAACAATGTCCATAAATCACTAATTCGTGGTCTATCGGATTACCCGACCCACTCCGAAGTGGCGTACTATACAATAAAATCAGCGCCGATTCGTAGTCAAATTCCCTATCTCTTCGATGGCCATATCAATATTTATTCTGAGCAACAACATCGACCAAAAGCTCGCGGGTTTGAGTCCACTCTTCTTTCTTCAAACAGTATTCCGACGGAGCGAAATCGGTCATCCCCGCCTCAAAAAGAACACTAATTTGGTCTTCAACTTCAGCGCGACTTCCCACGATAGCCACATCCGACGGCCCATTCACGCCCTCGCGTTCGAACATAGCCTGATAAGAAGGTAGACGGCCATAAAGGCTCAAGCCCTTACCAATACTTTCCCGAACGGTAGCTGGCTCCTCAGTCACGCATACAGGCAGGGTCGCCACGATACGGGGCGCCGGCCGACCACTATCGGCTGCGGCTTCGCTGAGTCTCGGTAGAATATGCTCGCGAATCGTTTTAGGCCCGACCCAGGCAAGTGTGGTCCCATCGGCAAATTTACCAGTAATCGCGAGCGCCTGCGGACCCAACGCAGCCACGAGTACTTGTACCTGGTTTTTAGGCGTTTGGAAAAAGGTTCCCGAACAACTCATCAATTCGCCAGAAAAGTCCACTTCGCCCACACGGAGCAACGGTAGTAAAATACTCAGATACTCTCGCAAATGTCGAATCGGCTTATCAAAATCCATGCCCAACTGGTCCATCATCGGCTTGTGAGAAAGACCAATCCCGAGGGTCAAGCGATCACCGAGAACATCGGCCGCGGTCAATGCCTGGCCTGCGAGGGTCATCGGATGTCGAGGAAAAGTCGGCACGATGGCGGTTCCTAATTCCATGGTTTTCAGTCGTTGGCCCACCAAAGCGAGCGTAGTGAGCGCATCAAGTCCTCCAGTTGGATGCTCGGCCAACCAATAGTGGTTAAAACCTTGATCTTCTGCCGTTGAAGCATGTGCAGCGATGGCATCGACTGACGCTTTCTGCACCATCCCTGAACCATTAATACCAATCTTCATGATATTGCCCCTTCTTTTCCTTAGAGTGTATCTAAACCAACTGCGTTAATCCCTAAAGGTAAGCACCCTTCGCAAAACACGTATGCAACGGCACAGTTTCATAATCACGGAAAAATCAGATAAGGGCGACAAATAGGCAGTTCTAGCAATTCAGCGAGTTAATTGGGGTGGACGATGGGGTTTGAACCCATCGCCTATCCCGCTGAGGCAATCTGAGGCACCACCGACCTCTTATAAATCAATAACTTACGTTACCCCCTCTTCAAAAGATTGCCCCAGCTTGCCCTATCTGGAGACCAAATAGGCACCAAATAGGCACCACTTACTCCTTTTCCTCATCAATCTCGCGATAGTATTTAACGATTGATTTGAGCTGGCTGAGGTAGCGTTTTATATCTGCTATATGCACTGTTGGATAAGTTTTCGTATAAGTGTGAATTACTAGCGTAGAACTGTTTGTTCCGCTCTTTTGTAATTTCCAGCAACCAATTCATCGAGACCTAATTTTTATTAAAAATCCCACACTTGAAGTTACTTGTTAGCAGGAGTTACTATCGAGGAAAGCTTGTTTTGGGGAAGAGCAGCTATGAAGATCGTCATCTGGATTTTGGCGATGGCTACTTTGTTTGGTCTCGCCTCGTGGGGAATAATTTGGTGGCAAGGTTCGTCAAACTTGATAGATCAAGAGGATCAAAGTTCTGAAAGCCTTGCGCAAGATTCAAACACGGCCTCTGCTAGTAACCTTGAGACTGATTCAGTCCCTTCACCTCCAGAAATCATTCAAGCCGTGACTGAAGCTGACACAGAGAAAACCTCATCTGAAGAAATCTCAGAGGTAAGTGATAATGAAAGTAAATTGACGTCAGCCAGCGAAGATCGACTACAAATCATCACAATTGCTAGCCTCGCAGTCGCTTTCCTTTCGGTGTGGATCTCATTTTATCTTTATAGATGGAGAAAAACCCTATTAAACAATCAGAAATATCTCGTTCCAGAACAATGGGCCCATTCCAACGAGCGTCTCGAGGCCCATATTAGCGCATTGGTTCAGAGCATGGTCACCATGAACGAAGAATTAAATACTTCAATGCAGCAGATCGAGGACTTAAGAGAGAATTTTCTATCGCTAAACACGGCATTAGATGAAAAAGATAAAGAACTGAGTCGCTATCGGTCTGGGCATGACCAATATGTTTTCCGTAACTATATATTGCGTTTTTTCAGAATCTATAAGCGCCTCGATAATCTGGAAAACAAAGATTCTCTTGAAACAAAAGATGTCAAAAATCTACGACTTCTTTTTGAAGATGCAATTGAGGAA
>CAZYHH010000028.1:0-17411 GCA_964647295.1 uncultured Pseudomonadales bacterium | reverse complement strand
ACTGATAGAACTGTGGCTCAATCGATCCGATCGAAATGTGTTTGTCGTCTTTAGCCCGATAAGACCCATAGAAATGCGCTCCCCCCTCGAGCAAATTGGTGCCACGCTCAGGGCTCCAGTGACCCGTATTCATAATTCCAAAGACCGCGTTCATCAACAGAGCAGATCCATCGGTCATCGCTGCATCGATCACTTGGCCCTCGCCAGATTTTTGTTTTTCAAACAAGGCTGTGGTGATCCCAAATGCCAACAACATGCCACCACCTCCAAAATCACCGACTAAATTCAAAGGCGGCGTGGGGTTACGACCTTTTTCGCCAATCGCATTTAGTGCTCCGGATAGTGAGATGTAGTTAATATCGTGCCCTGCCGCCGAGGCCATTGATCCGGTCTGCCCCCAGCCGGTCATTCGACCATAAATAAGGCCAGGATTTCTTTCTAGACAGACATCTGGTCCCAAGCCAAGCCGCTCTGTGACACCAGGGCGAAAACCTTCAATGAGCACGTCAGCACTTTCAATCAATCGCAAGACAGTTTCGACTCCCTCAGGGTTCTTAAGATCAACGGCAATGCTCTTGCGACCCCTAGCGAGAAAATCGGTCTTATTCGCTTCCTGCCCCGCGGCTGACGATCGATCAATTCGAATAATCTCAGCACCCATATCAGCAAGCATCATTCCGCAAAACGGTCCTGGACCTATTCCCTGCAACTCTACGACGCGAACTCCCTCTAGTGGCCCCATATGCTTCCCCAAAAATCTATAACTTAGCAAAATTCATTATCGAATATCACGTTTTATTGGCACCCTGACTAACTTCGGTCCAACAATTTTAGTATCATGTCTTTTTACCGGGAGGCGATATGGTCGACATCGACGAACTGAAAAACGATTTTTTGAACAGCGAATTTGATAGCAAAGAATTTGTGCTCGACAGTGAGAAAGTTGTGACTGCTGCGGTTGCTTCTGGAGAAAATCGTACCTGTTTTACGGATACCAAGGACTCAGAATTCCAGGCCGCACCAGCTTACCTTTGCAGCCTGGCGTCAGGCAGACACCTGCCTATCGATTTCCCATCGATCGGAGGATTGCCGATGGACGGCGGAAAAGCCGTGACCTGTCACGCGCCAGTACCTTGCGGCAAAACGTTGACCGGCAAAACCCATTTGCACGACATATATGACAAAAAAGGTCGTTCAGGAAGAATGGTCTTCATCGTCGCAAGGATGGAGTTATACGATGGTGATGAGACACATCTAGCCACCATGGATTCACGGATGGTTATAAGGGAGAAACCTGAAGCATGACAGTCAACAGTATTAACGACGTAGAATTCGGCGAAGAACTACCCAGCTTTACGCCAGACACATCGTTGGAAAATTGTAGCAAGTTTGCCCGCGCAGTCGGCTGGGGCGGAGCAAGATTTGAAGACCACGAAGGCGCGAAAAAACAGGGCCTCCCCGGCGCCCTAGTACCTGGCATCATGGGAATGGGTTTTATGACCGCCACGATACATGAATGGGCTCCCAAGGCCACCGTTGAGAAAATCGACACGATATTTAGAGCTCCGATGATCGCCGACACAGCTGCAATTATCGGAGCAGTGGTGACAGACATTGATACTGAAGCAAGGATTGTCGAACTCGACATGACAATCAAAAGTGAAGCGGCCGAAACACGCGTGCTGGGCACTGCCACAGTAACAATGCCGAGCTAGTCAGCTTTCAGTCGCAGTATACAACTTCCATTTCAGTACCAATTTTTGTCTCGCTTCCTGAGACCGTTGCGACTTCCTTAAGCAAACCCAAAGCTCGATAGGATTCATCGGCTCGCACACTGACCAAGTCGTCCCAAAAAATCGGACGCCTGAAGTAGATATTGCATTTGAATCGAGCCGGCTGCTTAGCCGCCCATAGATCGGCCATCAGATAATGGACACCCATGCCTCCCCCTATAATCGGTGCTCGAAATCCGCCGGCTTTAGCCGCTTTCTCGTCATAGTGTATTGAGTTGCCTTCTGAGCTGTAACCGCAAACGATTTCAGGGGTTAACTGAAAAGAAGATTTTTGTTCCAAGGAAGCAATATCTGTAATCACTGGCGCAGGGCGATCTCCGGCTCCACGACTCTTAGAAGAATTCTTCAACGGCCTCAACGAAATACGGTTTGCCCGCAAGACCACCTCATCCTCTTGGTCTGAAAACCAGACGTGCGTCTCAACACGCTGTCCACGAGTAACTGTCTCGACA
Organism: uncultured Pseudomonadales bacterium; assembly: GCA_964647295.1. Lineage (GTDB taxonomy): Bacteria > Pseudomonadota > Gammaproteobacteria > Pseudomonadales > Azotimanducaceae > UBA4421. The sequence goes on along the minus strand of CAZYHH010000028.1, from coordinate 15,166 downwards.
GTTTTAATTTCTCCTTGGACCAACAGCTGTTCGTCCAGCCTCGGCGCTCGAAGCATTTCCAGCGACTGGAGCATGTTCACCGCGCCTTCGGCTGAGATACCACTATTAACGCCTGCATGAATCGCAATGCCAATGAAAAATGATGGGTCTACCGCACCACGATATAATCCTGGTTCGACCTCGCAGAGGCTTAACTTTTCGTATTGGTACTCAGACGCAACACTCACCATATCTGGTTCTAGTTGATATCCCTCTTTCGGGTCCTTCCATTGGAAATCATTCTCCAATCGTCTAACGCCACATGTGCGTGCCACCACACACCGTTAAGGCTTGACCCGTAACATAGGCGCTTGCATCTGATGCCACGAAAACCGCAATACCCTTAAAGTCATCGGATTCACCAAATCGACGCAGTGGCGTTTGCTCGGTCACCCTCGCAGCTGCTTCAGGGTTGTCCCACAAAGCCTTAGCAAAATCGGTCCGAATCAATCCTGGGCACAACGCATTTACACGCACTCCTTTCGGCCCCCATTCGGCGGCCAAATTTCTGACCAGCGCGATATCGGCTAACTTAGAGATGTTATAGGTGCCCAATGTCTCAGAAGGAGAAAAAGCACCAGTACTTGAAGTGATCATAATGGACCCGCGGCCTTTATCGAGCATATCTTTAGAAACCATTTGACAAAGCCAATGGTTGGATCGGACGTTGGAATTCATTGTCTTGTCGAACGCCTCATCCGGAATATCCGACATCGATCCGTAATAAGGGTTAACGCCGGCGTTTGCAATTAGCGTGTCAATCGGTCCTAAACGCTCCTTAGTTTCATCGACCAGCGCTTGAAGTTGTTCTTTATAGCCGATATTGCATGCAATCGAGATAGCCCGTTCCTCTCCGCCCGCATCATTAATTTCTTTAGAAGTCTCTTCGCATTGATCAAGTTTGCGACTAGAGATGACCACCTTGCTTCCATGTTCAGCCAAGGCCATAGCCATCGATTTCCCCATCCCCTTCGACGCGCCCGTCAATAAAGCAACCTGTCCGGTCAAATCAAATAGATCAGTATTTACACCCACTGTTTATCCTCCTTAATCGTTATTATCTTTCCATGTTAATACGGTACCTGAGCCCTTCATCATCACAGACCCTGGCATCACCCTAAGACGCCAAGGATCCAGACGAAGCCCCGCAAAATTCTCAGAAGCCGCAGACTCCCAACCGGGAATGATACTTGGATCATAACCCACTGGCGCGGCGCCGTTGACAAATTTATCCCAGATATTTTGTTTTCCTTCTGGATCTTCTACCCAGCTGGCATGACATTCTGCGACACAGGTATCTTGATTTTTCGTCCAGTAGTTGCAAGACACGTAGGCACTCACTCCTAGATGCGCTTTCTTCACAGGAGTCGGACCGGTCGCGATCCAACCGACAAGATCCTTTCCTTTCAACTCCCATATTGGATGAAGCACCCGAGACCGGGGCCTCCCTTTCTTGTCGATGGTCGCGACAGTGCACCAAACGATTTCATGCGCCATCAGCACAAAAGCGTTGGCTGTTTCATTAAATCCGCTCATAGCTCTCTCCAATCATCTTCAATAAATCCACAAAACGATAATCTAACCTTTCCAAATTGTATTAGGTCCCACTTCATTTATATCCCGGTATCCACAAAAAGCCATCGTTAAATCTAGCTCTTTCATCAATAAATCGAGGCAAAGCTTAACGCCAGGCTTGCCCATTGCACCCAGTCCATTCAAAAATGCCTTACCGATAAAACATCCCTGAGACCCGAGCGCAATCGACTTGTAAACATCCTGGCCCGAACGTATCCCCCCATCCATCAACACTACCATACGGTCGCCAACCTCTTCGACAATACTTGGAAGCACCTCCAGCGTCGCAGGCGCTCCGTCAAGTTGCCTACCACCATGGTTCGAGACAATTAAGGCATCTGCACCAGAATCCATGGCATGTCTGGCATCCAAAGGATCCATAATCCCCTTTAAAATGAGCGGCCCTCCCCAGCTTTTCTTGATCCACTCAATATCGTCCCAGTTAAGCGATGGGTCCAGTTGCTTTGCAGACCAAGCCGACAAAGACCCTAAATCATCGACTCCTTTAGCATGTCCCACAATATTCCCGAACTGGCGGCGACGCGTATTTAGCATGCCCCAGCACCAACGAGGTTTTGTCATCATGTTGAGAATATTTTTCAGGGTCAGCCTCGGCGGGGCGCTCATCTGATTCCTAACGTCTTTATGGCGTTGACCCAGAATTTGCAAATCCAAGGTCAACACCAGTGCGCTGCACCTCGATTGTTTTGCTCGTTGAATTAGCGACTCCACGAACACCCGGTCTTTCATAACATAGAGCTGAAACCAAAAGGGATCGCGAGTATGTTGAGCCACATCTTCTATTGAACAAATACTCATGGTGCTCAGTGTGAATGGCACACCAAACTCTTCAGCAGCCTGTGCTGCCTTGATCTCACCGTCAGCGCACTGCATCCCCGTTAAACCGGTGGGCGCCAGAGCCACTGGCATTTCCCAGCTCCTCCCCAGCAATTCCTTACTCAGCGAACGATCCCTTAGATCAACCGCGACTCGCTGTCTCAGCAAAATTTCCTGAAATGCAGACTCGTTCCTGCGAAAAGTCCCTTCTGTCCAAGACCCGGACTCAGCATAATCAAAGAACATCTTCGGAACACGCTTTCGATGCAGGGTTTTCAGGTCCTCAACACTCGTAATCGTTGTCACAATTTATGCTCTTCCAGTTCAATTTCTACATGGTACATTAGTATTTTACCGACTTACCGAACAATCATGGAATTTGCTTTCACAGAAGACCAAGAAGCCTTTCGCGATAGCGTCAAACGATTCGTCGATGAAAAATCTACGACATCGGATGTCAGGCGTCTCATGGCAACAGAAAAAGGATATGACGAAAACGTATGGAAAACACTTTCCAACGAACTCGCATTAACCGGCCTCATCATCCCCGAAGAATTTGGGGGTGCTGGTTTTGGTGCGATCGAGCTTGGAATCGTCATGGAACAGTTCGGTCGATCACTCATCTGCGCGCCCTACTTCAGTAGTAGCGTCATGGCCGCATCTGCCTTACTAGTCAATGGCAACGAAGACAATAGGCACACTTGGCTACCTTCAATCGCGGACGGTACCAGTAAGGCCACGCTCGCTGTTAGCGAACAATTCGGCTGGTGGGATAAAGAAGAGATTAAAGCCCAGGCCATCAAAAAAAAGGACGAATACCTTCTAAGCGGCAGCAAACGATTTGTAGTCGATGCTCACGTCTCCGATTTCTTGATTGTAGCAGCACAGTCAGAAGCTGGTTTGTCTTTATTTGTCGTTGATGCCATGGCAGACCATGTCGCCATTGAACTCCAACAAGGTATGGATGAAACGCGAAAAATCTGCACAGTCGATTTAAATAACGCATCCGCACAGATTCTAGGCAATGAAGGTGAAGCCGATCTGGAAGAGGTACTGAACATTTCGTCTGTGGCACTCGCTCATGAGATGATTGGCGGCTCACAAAAAATGCTCGACTCAGCCATCGACTACACAAAATTGCGCGTTCAGTTCGGTCGCTCGATCAGCTCGTTCCAGGCAATCAAGCACCGTTTAGCTGACTTGTTACTTGAAGTCGAACTCGCTAAGTCAGCATGCTATCACGCGGCCTATGCGATCGATCACCAGGAAAACAGTTCGCGAGCGGCCAGTCACGCAAAAGCACAGGCCAGTGAGGCATTCACCAATACTGCAATACAATGTATACAACTGCACGGAGGCGTCGGCTTTACCTGGGAAAACGATACACACCTCTGGTTTAAGCGGGCTAAGAGTTCGGAGGTCTTTTTAGGCGCGCCTCATGAACACCGAGAGCGGATGTTACTCGCCAGCGGGATATAAGATGACAGAGAACACCATCAAAGAGCACACTCGAGCCTGGCTCGAGAAAAACTGGTCGATCGAATTATCGCTTCTGGCATGGCGAACCCGTCTCTTGGAAAGTGGCTGGGGTGTACCGAGCTGGCCCAAGGAGTACTTCGGTTTAGGGTTGAGTCAAAGTGAATCCTCGGACGTAGACGAAGTTTTTTCTGAAATGGGGGCCATTGGCGCAGCCCACTCAGGCGTAAGAATGCTCGCCGCCGCGACTTTGCTTGAACACGCAGATGACTCGCAGAAACACCGCTATCTTCCGGGCATCATTACCGGCGCCGAAGCCTGGTGTCAGTTATTTAGCGAGCCCGGTAGCGGTTCCGACTTAGCTGGAGCCACCACCAAGGCAGAGAGAGAAGGCGACGAATGGATCATCAATGGCCAGAAAGTTTGGACGACAAGCGCTCATCATGCTGATTTTGGACTACTGCTGGCCAGGACTAATTGGGACAAACCCAAGCATCAAGGACTCACTTTTTTTGTCCTCGACATGCATCAAGCAGGCGTCGAGGTTCGACAGCTCAAACAGATGAATGGCCATGCTTCTTTCAACGAGGTCTTTTTTACAAATGCCAGGATCCCTCATCAGAACCTGGTTGGTACAGAAGAAAACGGTTGGCCGGTCGCCATTACCACGTTGGCACACGAGCGTCGAAGTTTCGATCGAAATCGCGACGGTGGTGGGATCATGAAAAAGGCAGGGCCTATTTACGATGAGTATCGCAAAGAGGTGGAAGTTGCCAACGAACCCTACCGCTGGTATCCGCAGAGGGCAGGACGAGTGGATCTCATTGTCGAACGAGCGCGCCAAACTGGCGCAATCAAGGACCCCATCATACGCCAGGAAATCGCCAAACTCCTCATGCTTAGCGAGAGCGCTCAGTGGACAGCGGCCAGAGCGCGGGCTGAGCAAAAGGCAGGCAAACCGCAGGGGCCCGAAGGGTCTCTAGGGAAGCTGGCCGCAAGCAACATCGCTCGGATGGCCTCAAAAGTTCACACGATGATTACGGGGAGCGACGCGATGCTCACTGGCGAAAACAGCCCCATGGAAGGCGTGATCGCAGAGATCTTGGTCTCGGTGCCAGCCGTGTCAATCGCTGGCGGGACCGATGAAATTCAGAAAAACATTATCGCCGAACGAGTCTTGGAGATGCCCAAAGAGACGCGTTTCGACAGCGGCCCGTTTAAAGATGTACCAAGAAACCAAGCTTAAAGTGAGAGTTAATCTTTGAGCAGTCACAGACCGCTTGATGGAGTTCGGGTGATCGAGGTAGGCCAGTTACTTGCGGGCCCCTTCGCCGGAACGTTTCTCGGTTATTTCGGTGCCGAAGTCATCAAGGTAGAGCCGCCAGGTAAAGGTGATCCGATCAGAGAATGGCGTTTGTTAGACGAGGACGGCACCTCGTTCTGGTGGCGCTCGCTCGGACGAAACAAGCAGTCGGTCACTGCAAACCTGCGTAGCGAAAAAGGCAGAGAGGTTGTTGCCCGATTAGCTCAAGAGGCAGACGTGCTGATCGAAAATTTCAAGCCGGGGACCATGGAGAAATGGGGACTGGGGCCAGCTGACTTCGAAAAAGAAAACCCGGATCTGATCTACGTACGTGTCTCAGGTTACGGTCAAACCGGACCAAACAGCCAAAAACCGGGCTACGCGTCAGTCACCGAGGCCTTTAGCGGGTTTCGTCACGTCAACGGGTTTAGTGACCGCCCTCCTGTCAGGCCAAACCTGAGCATAGGGGATACCGTCGCGGGCCTCCACGCGGTGCTAGGCGTTCTGATGGCTCTGCTGGAAAGGGGACAAAACAGGGGCACTGGAGGCCAGGTTATTGATGTCGCGCTTTATGAGGCCATGTTTAATTTAATGGAAGGTGTCGTACCCGAGTTTGATGGATCCGGCGCAATCCGAGAACCGTCTGGTTCAACGTTAACCGGCATCGTCCCGACAAACACCTATCTCTGTTCGGATGACAAGCACGTCGTCATAGGCGCGAACGGTGATTCCATTTATGGCCGGCTGATGAACGCAATCGGACACTCTGAGCTCGCCGAAGACCCAAGACTCGCTTCCAATGCAGGAAGAGTTACGCATCAACAATTGATCGACGACGCCATCGCCGCCTGGACAATCGCCCAGACCAGCGAACAGGTCATGAGCCTCCTCGACAAAGCCGATGTTCCAGTGGGCTTGATCTATAATGTCGAAGATATGATCAACGATCCGCACTATCTGTCGCGAGACCTTTTTGAAGAAGTCGAAGTCGGTCATCGAACGCTTAAGATTCCCGCGATCTTACCCAAACTCAGCAAGACACCAGGAAAAACCGATCACCCAGGGCCTGAAGTCGGGGGGGCCACTCGTTCCACTCTGATAAACTTGGGCTATTCAGAAGACGAACTCAATGCGATGAAGACAAACGGAGACATCTAGACTATGACGACACAACTCGACACCGGAACCGATGAACTGCTTTGCTCTTTGGATGATCGAGTGGCGACGATCACGCTCAATCGACCAGAACGCAAAAACGCGCTCTCCGACAATCTGACTCCGGCCTTGCGACAGACTTTATTGGAACTGAATACTAGTCAGGAAGTCGGCTGCATCGTGATCACCGGCGCCGGCAATGCCTTTTGTGCTGGCGGCGATGTATCCGGAATGGGTGGCGGGTCGACTAACGAAGAACCAGCGCGGCCAACTTCCATGCAAGATCGCGTGAAAACGCTACAGCACAAACAAGAAACGCTGACCTTACGTTTATTCGAACATGCCAAACCGACGATCGCAATCTGCACCAGACCATATGGCCTCGCAATCGGGCCAGCCGTGGGCGCCGGCATGTGTATTGCGTTGGCCTGTGATATTCGAATCGGCTCAGAATCGGCGTTCATCGGTACGGGCTACCGAAACGTCGGCTTTTCCGGCGATTACGGAGGTAGTTGGCTGCTCACCCAGCTGGTGGGCATCGCAAAAGCTAAAGAACTGTTTTTTACCGGCCGAAGAATTCAATCGGACGAGTGCCTTGAGCTCGGGCTCTTTAATCAAGTGGTTCCCGACGAAAAACTCGAAGAATCGACAATCGAGCTGGCCCAACAAATCGCTTCAGGGCCGCCCATCGCGATTGGCTATATGAAGGAAAATATCAACCGAGCCATTGAACTCGATCTGCGCGGCGCTCTGGCGCAAGAAGCAGATCGACTCATGCGATGCGCTCAAACCAACGACCATAAAGAAGCGGTAAAAGCGTTTATGGAAAAACGCTCACCTATCTTTAACGGTGACTAGTCCTCTCGCTCGATCACCCGCATGAAATCGATGTCCTTCTTCTCGCCTTCGGGAAGCGGGACTTCGGTAATCCGCTCTCCCACATCATCGAATTCCAGCCTGAGAGCACGCGTCATCGTTGCGTGCATCTCATACATACAGGTAATGTAAGTGAGTTCTAAAATCGCTTCGTCACTTAGGTGCGTTTTGAGAATCGAAAAAACAGCTTCTGATGTTCTTCCGCCGCTCAGCACCAGGTCATCGGTATAGGCCAGTACCGCTCTCTCAATCTCGCTAAACAGATCCGTAGCCGACCAATGAGGAATCGCTTCAATTTGCTCTTCACTAAAACCACAGGCCCGCAGCGCCTTACAATGCTGAGAAAATACGAACTGACTGCCACGCGCAAACCCAGCACGAGCTTGACCCAACTCTCGCAGCTCCGCACTAATAAAGCGATTCCTGCCTCGATAAAACTTAAAGCCATCCACCGCATGGTTCATGCAGTCGGGGACCAACGCAAAGACAGTCCACCAGTTACCAGGCGTACCGGTCGCCGTCCCCGGCTCTTTCACAGGATCCCGATCCGGACCAAAAAGCGCGTCATAAAGCGGCAGCAACTCTTTATCCACTTCACTCCTGGAAACCTCTCTCAATCTAGGCATTGCATACTCCTAATTCGTTTTTTTGAGCAAACCTGAACTAGCTTTTTCGAGCGGCCTTAAAGTCCGGTTCTCGTTTTTCGAGAAAGGCGCTGATCGCCTCCTTATGCTCAGCCGATTCGTAACATTCCTTGAGCGCTTCCATTTCGCGTTTTTGAACAGCCCTTAAATCGGATTCACTCGTGTTTGCCGTTAACAACTGTTTAATATGACGGACCGATGCCATCGGGTTGTCGCCCATACCTTTTGCAACGTCAATCGAGACAGATAACAAGTCCTCCTGGCTAGTCACACGGTCCACCAGCCCAAGTTCTTTGGCTTCATCCGCCATGATCGTCTTTCCAGAGAGCATCAATTCGCTGGCATTGCCAAAACCCATCCGGGTCGCCAAAAAATGGGAACTAGCCAGCTCTGGTACCAACCCCATTTTGACGAACCGCATACTCAACTTCGCCTGCTCTCCCGCGATGAGATAATCCATGGGCAATACCTGGGTGAGTCCCACCCCAACGGCAGGACCGTTGATCGCCGCGACCATCGGCTTCGATTCACGAATCTGGTTGACCCAGTCCCGGGTCCCTCCCGAATTGCCGGTATCCTTGCCGTCCGCCTGCGCCTTGAACACCGCCTCAATATCCGCGCCCGCGCAAAACCCTCTACCTTCGCCGGTCAGCACCATGGCCACGACGTCGTCATCCTCGTTAGCTAATTGAATCGCTTCGGATAGCTCAGCCCCCATCTTGGGCGTCCACGCGTTCAACTTTTCTGGTCGATTCATGGTCATCACGCTGACCGAATCCACCACTTCCACCAAAATCGTCTCGTAAGTCATCCTCATCCCCCAACTAAATTAATCCTGATACCACAAAGCATAACTTGATTTTCAGCGCTTTGCGCATCCAACTTCCGAGCAGCGGTCAAAACCGATTCGACATCAGAGCAAATCACATCAATGGCACCCAGTCCCTCGGGTCGACCATCAAGACACTCGACAAAACGAAGCGTGGCATTATCCAACTTCAAAATGTTATCAGTGAGCGGTATCTGAGCGATCTCTGACCATTTGCTGGCCACCGCATCGGGATCATCACACTGAATCTCCGCCGCCGAGATGCCGGACACTCGGCCAAGCTGCTTGGCTCGCTGCCAATTCGGTCCCGCGGGATGCCAGGGACCATCAAGATCGTGTGCGTTCTCGCCGCGCTGTTCATCAATTTCAAAAAAAGAGCCACCCGTATCCTTCGGGTGTAACTGCATCAATCCATAGTCTTCGCCATCTCGATAGCTGACTGTTCGGATCCCCAGCTCTTTGACGCGCGCGACTCTGGGTCCATGATCATCTACCTGAGTGATCACCATATAACCGCCGTCGCCACCGCGTCGCTCGAGGTAGCGTCCGCCGGCCGTCTCTTCTTTAAAGGGCGCGACGACTTCTAGCAGCTGATTACCGACTGGCAACAAGATGTTATTGAGTCCGAACACCTCGACGCCAGGATCTCGATAACACACCTCTAGACCCAGGACTTCAATCAATTCCGATTCCGCGACCGCGAGCTCCTCGGCAACCAAAGCAATCTGCCTCAACCTCATCCACATGGTCATCTCCCTTTATCTATTTAACCCAAAGCTTAACTCGCAAGCCGTATTAAGCAACCAGGTCGTTGACAGCAAGCAAGGACTTATGACTATTATTTACCTATTCAAATGACTTAAGGCCAAACCATGACGCTTTCCCAGCAATATCCAAATGTCATCCAACGCAGGATCGAGACAAACGGGATCACCTTAAACATTGCCGAGCAAGGCGATGGCCCGCTAGTGCTATTGCTACATGGGTTTCCGGAATCGTGGTTTTCCTGGCGTCACCAGTTCAATGCGTTATCCGAGGCAGGCTTTCGCGCGGTCGCGCCAGACATGCGAGGATACGGAGACAGCGACAAACCGAATGCCATCGAAGCCTACAACCAAGTGGAAGTGGTTAACGACATCATTGGCCTCATACCGGCGCTCGGCTATGAGCGCGCGGTGATCATCGGCCACGACTGGGGAGCACCAACCGCCTGGAGTTGCGCCCTCAATCACCCCGACCGGGTGTCAGCGGTCGGCGCATTGTCCGTGCCCTTCAGACCGAGAGGAGACTCAGCGCCTTTGGCAACATTGAAGGCCATCTTCAAGGACCGATTTTTCTATCAACTTTACTTCCAGGAACCCGGCAAAGCCGAAGCAGAACTCGAACGAGACCCTGCCCAGACCATCAGAAAGTTCTACCACATGGCAAGCGGCGAGATGAACACTAGTCTGATCAGCGAAAAACCGGCCGACGCCGATTTATTATCCGACCTTCCTGATCCTGGAAACGAAATGGGCAACTGGATCACAGAAGACGATGTCACCTTTTACGCCAACGAATTCAAGAACAGCGGCTTTCGCGGTCCACTGAGCTACTACAGAAACCTGGACCTCACCTGGGAGCTGACGGCCGATTCTCCCAAAAAAATAGAACAACCCGCCTTATTCGTCGCAGGTGAGCGAGACGGCGTGATTCTCATGGCAGCAGACGCGCTGAAGGAATTGCCTACCCATGTTACGGATCTAAGGGTAAACAAACTCATTCCAAAAATCGGTCACTGGACTCAGCAAGAGGCACCCGGTGCCGTCAACGATGCCTTGGTCGGGTTTCTCAAGGAAATCAGCTAGCGTGAAGCCGCTGGAGCACCTCATCGTTGCTGACCTCTCAGGGACGATCGCGACCTGTTATTGTGCCAAGTTATTAGCCGACTACGGCGCTCAGGTCTTCAATTTTGAACCCGAAGACGGGTTCCCAACTAGAAGCATCAAGCCCTTCATACCGGACACCAACGAAAGCGCCATGCACGGTTATCTCAACACCAACAAAAAAAGTGCAACGGGTACGGTCCAGGTAGGCTGGGCCCAGGTTGACCTCATCCTTTACGATCAAACTCTCACCGAGCTAAACCAAGAGCAGTTGAACACAAATTCCAGCGCGATCAGCTGGTTCGGCAAAAGCGGTCCCTACAAAAACCTTAAAGGATCAGACGCGATGATCCAGTCGCTGATCGGCCAGCTTCGCGGCATCGGCCCTCCAGAGGGTCCCCCGATCATCCCAACAGGCTACCAGGCCCAGATTATCGGAGGACTGACCGCCTACGTTGGGAGTTTGGGGTACCTCCTGGGCAATTCGCTCAAAGACCGCGCGAACGCTTTTCATCTGGACACTTCGATCTACGAGGCTAACCTGTGTCTGACCGATCCGGCCATCCTCCACGCAAATAACCAAATCGACATCACGCCAAGACTTGGAATCAATCGGTTCGCACCTACCTTCCCGCTGGGCGTTTTCCCATGCAAGGACGGTTGGCTGGGCGTTACCGTACTCTCTCCTCCTCAATGGGAAGCCTTTTGCACGTTATTGGAGTTAACAGAACTATCGGATACCCCTCTATTTCACTCGAGCATGGAACGGTTAGAGGCCGCCGACCTGATTGAGCCTTTGATCGTTGAAAAGTTAGCTGAGCATTCGGCAGAAGACTTATTCTACTTAGGTCAACAAGCCAAAATCCCCTTGGCTCGAGTGCCTACCATGGAGGAGCTCTTCGAGGTCGATCAATATCTGACCCGCAACGCCTTTAGTCAGGCAAAACAGAGCGGTCACCAATATCAAGTACCGTCGATCCCCTTTCGTCTGTTTAAAACACCTCCTCACTTCGGTGGTTCTGTGAGCGCTTTAGGAGAAGACACTGCAATCTGGCAAACATTAACAGGAACTAGTTCATGAAGGATCTACTCTCCGATCTTCGCATCGTCGATCTTTCCATGGGTTGGGCCGGGCCGCTGGCTGCTCGCCACCTGGCAGACATGGGCGCCCAGGTTATCAAGGTCGAGGGATGTGTGCGCTTTGACTGGTGGCGCAGCTGGGAGGCGACCCAGGAATGGATCGACGATAACGGAGCTGAAAAAGCGGTCGCCTACCTGTACGCGAACCGCAATAAACTCGACATTACGCTGGACTTGGAAACAGAACGAGGTCGAGAATTATTGCTGCAATTGGTGAGCCAATCTGATGGATTAATCGAAAATTTTTCCGGAGGGACCCTTCCCAAACTAGGGCTCACCTATGAAGACCTTCGCCAGGCCAATAAAGAGATTGTCATGCTCTCCATGCCAGCCTTTGGCAGCGATGGTCCCTGGGCGGAATTTCGCGCTTATGGATCCACCATCGAACATTCTTCTGGCTTACCACACCTTAATGGACGACCCGATGATCCACCCACCATGCAACATGTTGCGCTCGGTGATTCGATTGCAGGGCTCAACGGAGTTTCTGCGATGCTTACGGCATTAATTCACAAACAACGAACTGGAGAAGGGCAGTTTATTGACCTGAATCAAGCCGAGTGCCTCTTCCCGCTCGGAATTCACGGGATTTTACAACAGTCTGTCACTGGTAAAGGCTTCCAACGATATGGCAACGAGCATCCCGACTACGCGCCCCATGGAGTCTATCCCTGTATAGGCGAAGATAACTGGATTCTGATACAGGTGTTTGACGAAGCCGACTGGTCTCATCTTAAGGCTATCGCTGGTCTGAAATTTGGCGAACTAAAGGATCGGATTAAACGTCGAAAGGCCCTGGACAAAGAGTTATCCCAATGGACATCAAATCAAGACAAAGCACAACTCATGAAAACACTACAGCAAGCCAATATTTGTGCTTCGGTTCTTAACAACTCTTCTGATTTAATCGAAGATCCACATCTAAAAGCAAGAAAATACGTTCAATGGCTAGACCGCGAGTACGTTGGGACCATACCTCATCCCAGCGCACCATATCGGTCTGGAGCAGACCCGATACCAATCGAACGGCCTGCTCCTACTCTAGGTCAACATAATGAAAAAATCCTCAAACAGCTGTTAAACATTTCGAATACAGAGTTCGACAATTTACTCACAGAAGGCGTCATAGGGACCAAACCTCTGCTCCGATAAAATAAGCGTAATCCGGTGTCGAAGTTAAAAAAGACACAGACTGCGTTTGAAACGTCTTGTTATTAGGTATAGTTAGTAATCGTGTTATTAATAAAAGAAATAATCCAATGAGCAAACAAATTTACTTAGTCATTATATTATTCAGTACTTTGTCACTCAGCAGTTGCGGAGGTGGAGGCTCGAGCAAACCCGCAATCACCAATCCTGTAGAGCAAAGCTCAAGCCAGACCAATTCTTCTAACAACCAACAAACTGGATCGTCAGACAACCAGGATGAAAGAGGTGAGCCTGGAATTCCCGGACTCAGCATGCCCGAGCGCGTCATTATTTTGGAAACAAATTAAACTGGAGACTCTCCCATGAATCTAAGACTCCTTGTAGGTGCTCTTCTTTTTTCTTCGATAACAATTGCCGCTGATTTCGACGAAGACAAAACATTTTTTTATGTGGCTGAGCAAGGTCCAAACGAATCCCTCCAAACCGTCAACGGTATCATTTGTATGATGATGAATACTCGACCCGAAGCGTTTGTTAATGATGGCGTCTATATCGCCCTAGTGTACGAGGACGAGTGCAACTCTGTTTCCCAAAACTCTTCTGACGAACAATCCATGGCCACCCCGCAACCCAGTTCATCAAACGGCTCATCTCAAAATGGCATAAACCCTGAAGAAAAAAATGTGGTGACGATGACCTTAGATGTCACCCGGGTTAATGAATCGTCACCGGTAAAAAGTAAAGTTTGGGTAGAGTTCAATATGGAAAACGACGGCCATTCCTTTGAAGAGCTCATCTACGTGACAGTTAACCAAACTGCGGGGGTGTCTGAGCAAAATCCTAACGGCGCCTGGTCAATGAACTTTACGATGACAGCTGCAGAGGACATGACACTTCACGGCAACCAGCAGATTACCGAGGGTAGTCAAATCGGTATGGGATATATTAATGCAAGCGGAAATTCAGTTCGGTTCAGGGAATTTCACCCTATGGGAGAGGATAATATCGTCGCCAATTATCTCAGTGGCGGTAACATCGAAGGCGTTTTTAGTGAGCATGCGGGCTTTTATGATGAAGAAAACGACAAACCAAATGTTATCTATGCTCTCTACAAATATTCTATCGACACTTCCTCGAAGATTTTTTGCAAAACACTGCTCAATGCTTACGAGTTCAACTTCAGCAATTCCACCAGCGATGGGCGACCTTCGAAGACACTCTATACTCCAGTGGAAGGTGACGGCATCACCGTGGATGAAGTTTGCTATTCGACGGCTTCCGAAGATGCGCTAAAGCATGTCTGGCGTTATGGCGTATATGAGTTAAACGGTAAAAGGGTCGAAATAGAAAATCCTGCCTTTCCAATCTGGGCGACAGTCACGCGGAACGGTATCGAACAAGAAATACACGGTTATGCGAGCTACTGGGGAGTACATCTTGACGACAAATCCAGGTCATTGGCTGACGAAAACACTATATTCTACAAAGATTCTCGCAGAAGAGAGCTTCAAGAAAACCAGGATAGTTTCACCATTAAGCAAAATGCACTACAGCTCGAAAAACGCCTAAAATCATACGTCTCACTCGACAATCTGGATGGACACTCTATCAGCTGGTGGGTTAGTGATGAATACTGGAAAAACGAGTTGACCTCATTGGACAGCTTCTTGACAGAGGGAACCTACAAAGAATTTTCAGGGAATTTTGACTCGGAAACCCAAACGTTCAGCTTCACTCACGGCATAAAATTCGACCCCAATTGGGAGAAAATAGCATTACCCACTCCGATCTCATTTACTACATCTGACTGGCAAAGCAAAATGCAAAAGACGTGGGATGCAGGTACAGACTATGAACACACCGAAAAACGTAGTCTTCATGTGTGCTCCCACGATACCCGACAATGTTACAATATTCGTGATAAGAGCATGAATAATCCGGGTGACGCAAGCAGTCTGAATGGAATTTTAACCGAAACCAGTTCACTCATATCGAATAACACTGCGGCGATAGCCGATGGCCTCTACTGTATTATGGAGTGCCCTACAGCAGAACTTCTTACGGCCACTTACGCCGACGCACTGCTGAAAGGTGAAGCAGCAAAACTAATCAACGGAATCATCACTGAACCATCGCCTTCCCCTTACCTCGATATAGGCCCTTATATATCACAGGACATTACGGTATCGAGGGGATCTGGAGAGAATACCTATAACGAATCATTCACCAAAGGACAATGGTACGATGGCATCAGAGCCTCTGAAGTCGTGAAATACAC
>CAZYHH010000027.1:12663-17456 GCA_964647295.1 uncultured Pseudomonadales bacterium | reverse complement strand
GTTAAAGGTAAAGCGAGTACCCAGAGCAATCGGCGAGCTGGGCAATCGATCATCATGATTGACTTCCATTAACCAACCCAAATCGAAGCGCGAATTAAAGATGCCGACCTGCGTATACTCAAATCCTGCGGTAGCCGCCGAAAACCGAGATCCTTTTCCTGAGCGAGTGATCCCTTCAAACTTCACCGCTAACCCTCCCAGAATATAGAGTAGTTCTACTCCAGTCTGGTCTATCAGCCCATAATAAGGCACAACCGTCATCTCCCCTTGGTGCTCCACCAAACGAAATTCCGGTTCACGAGAGGTCCCTGAAAAATGTGAAACCGCCAAATCGAGATCTTGGTAGGATTGACTCCAGCGCACCGCAAAATCGGTTCGGTATCGCTCCGCTGCAGATTCGTACTGCACCAGATCGGTATCAACAACCATGGGTGGCCTCAGCCGTCCCAATTCGCCCGCAAAAGTACGCTCGCGAAACCCGAGCAACGCATAAAGGTCCAAGGTTCCCCAATCTTTTGACCAGGAGAAGTTGATCATCGGCTGACCTAGCTTATCCTCTCCATCAAAACTTTCCACTTGGTCCGTTTGATTGAGAATGTCCACACGGTGGGAAGTTTCGGTCACCCCCCAAAATTCTCGACGAATTCCAATTCGCCATTCATGTGAATCGCCTACCCTGATCCAATTTAGATCTTGTAAGTCAAATAGATAGCGTTCTTTATCAATGGAATCTCTACGTATCTTTGATCGATAAGTGAAATAATTATTGCCGTCTTCAGACTCCCAGTAAATCTCCGGAGAAAAAGTGTAAGAATAATGGGTCTTGGCCTGGCCAGAAAAACCGTCATCGAGAAAGAAGCGTTTTTCATAATATACCTCTCCAAAAAATTCGAAGTTTGAAAATCTCGACTTTTCGCTTCCAGCCTCTACAACGTTTGTTGTAGAAAGTAATGGTCGCTCATATGCGTTAAAACTCCCCTCCCCAGAGGTAAGCTTATTTTCGAGAAGCTCAGCTTCTTTCGAGACTAAACCTAGGGTTTCTGAAACAACGGGTCGCACGTTCGCCACGCTGGTCGCTTGCGGTTGAACCTTTGATTCAAGCAAAAACCAGGTGCCCGGATGACCGCTTAATCGGGCCCTGAGTATTACCTTTTGAGCTTCGCTCCTACTCAATACAGGACCCAGGACACGGTGATAGGTTCGTTCGTTAATGCGAACAGATTCGATCCGTGTCTCAATCGAAAATTCGCGGGCAATCTTTGTCGCGTCGCGCTCGGCCAGGGCTAAATCCAGAAAACTGTTGAATACTACCGAGCCATTATCCGCCTGCGTATAGCTGTTATAGGTGCAAAGCAAGCAAATCAGGCAGAGGACTCGCAGCTTTTTCACAAAGGGCCTATAGACCACCACCGAATATCAACCCCGTCTCTCTCACCTATTTAGCACGTTTTAGGCTATTTTGAGTGAAGTCCCGGTCGCTGAGACCCGTACCGAACTCCATTTGTTCAAAACGCAAAATCGTTGCCTTATTGTTCTGGTGATTCACCATACTAATCGTATTGGGCCGCCAGAACTGATTCTCATATTGCCGATAATCCTCAAAAGTCTGCGTTTTGAGGTGAAAGGATTTACGATCATAATGGTGCACCTGGCGAGACAACAGATCTATCTTGCTAAACCAAACGATTTGTTTGGTGTATCCTGAATAAGGGTCGATGGGGATTCTTTCAACAACGTGACAATCCAGACCGTCCAAGACCTCGTCTCTAAGAAAACGATAAGTGTACTTTTCCACTTCTTGAAAGGAGAGATCTTCTAGCGAAAATTCACTCCCTAAAAAAGGGCCGCTGCGGTTTTTAGAGGCGACCCTTTTGACTCGTTTTAACGCGGGAAGGTAGAGCCACTGTTCGTCAGGCTCCGTCTTATGCGCATGGCTCAATGTCGCGACGCCTCTAACGTCTCTAGGGCTATCAAAGACGATCAAGCTCTTGTCTCCATCTTCCGGGATCTCCAAAGACCGCATCTTCATCACTCGCTCGGTAATGTTGCCTCGGCGGTCTTGCAAGAGCATCTTCAAATTGGATCGGCTGTCCCCATACCCAGAGAAATTACGATCAGCCGCCAGGGCAATCTCTAACCCTCGATCGTTAGCCGTAACCAGTCCAGATATTGAAAGTGCGAATACAATCAGTAATGAATAAGAGAACCCTAATATTTTCACAAACCTCTTTGCAGACAACTTCTTGAACATCATGATCTCCTCGATTGCTGGTTGATCTTATAGGAATCCGGCTAAATTGACACAAGCGCACACTAGTTAACCGAAACGTTACGGCTAGAACGTGCTTTTGCTCTTAATGGACCATAGAGGTGTTCTCAACGCCAGAAATAACCCAACCAGCGTCATACCGAAAATTGGAAAAAGTGTTGCCTGGTGAATCCCGACCTCGTCGATCATAAGACCCATTAATAGACTACCAATAGGTGACCCACCCATCATCGCCAAGGAAAATATCGACATGATCCTCGCACGATGCGTCTCTGGCGCGCTTTCCTGAACAATGGTTCGGCTCATGATCACAATGAGGCCTCCTCCTGCGCCCCATAGAAATACAACCAAATAAAAAAGCCAGGTCGGTAGTACCATGGTCAGCGCTAACAGCACTGAACAACTCAGGACCATGCCAAAAGTAAGAGCTCTACCTGGATATTGAACCTTCCCGAGTCTCATCAACACAAGAGTCGCTAATACGGTGCCAGCTAGATTAAAACCAAATCCTCCCGCCAGCCCAAGAGATCCGCCGCCATATAGCTCTCTAATCATGACGGGCAGCAAGACCATATAAGTCCCCGAAAAGAAAACAGCCAGGGCCAGTATTTGTAGGATAGCGATTCTGATCGCAACATCTTCCCACGCACGCTGCAGACCTTCACGGATTTGAGCGACCACGCCTGCAGAAGCCTCAACCTCAAGTGGTTCCAGAGGCGGAATCAGTTTCGTGGCCATTACAGTCAAACCCATAAAAAGAGAGATAATCACCAGCAGCACCACTGGCCCAACCAAATCCGCGGTCGATCCGATCGCAAAACCGACAATCTGAACACCCCACTGTAAACCGATGGTCATCGTCACCACTTGCTGTATTCGAGTACCCGCGACCCGGTTAACTAACGCATCTCGAGCGGGTTGAATGAATGCCATAAAACAACCCATCAAAATCGAGTAGATGACGATAATCGAATACGTGACCGCACCCCAGTGAAAGATAGCCGCCAAAATCAAAGGCGGAATAGAAATGATCCCGGTTAAATAAATGAGCAGTCGTCTCTGGTCGACTCGATCTCCCAACCAACCTCCCCAGAGGACGAGCAGAACAACCGGCAGTTGCGCGAACATTTGTGCTAGGCCAATTCGGGTTGCGCTTTCATTTAGGTAAATCGCAAGTAACCAGGGTAGTAACAACTGACCAACACCCAACGGAACGACAAAACAAGCACTACTCGTTAAATACCAACCTAGACGAGATTCCACGAAACTAGGTAGTCCCTTAATACTGACCGAACCTAGCGTCCTTTATAAACCGGTTCTCGTTTTTCCATGAAAGCTTTAGGCCCTTCCTTGGCATCTTCCGTCTGAAACACGGGCCTGGAAAAACCCCCTTCCATCTTGAGCGCTTCGTCTTCAGGGTAACCCCAAACCTCTCTTACCGACTTTCGAATGGCTTGAACCGCGATCGGTCCATTAGCTGCCAATTTTTCGGCGATCTCCATTGCCTTATTCATCAGTTGTGAAGCATCGACGACGTAATTCAAAAAGCCCAGCTCTAGGGCTTCTTCTGCGCTGATCAAATCGCCTGTCAGCATTAACTCCATCGCCTTCGCATAGGGCATTTGCCTGGGCATTCTTACCGTTGAGCCGCCTGCAGGAAATATCGCCCATTTGACTTCCTGAAGCCCAAACTTTGCCTCGGGGACCGCGACACGAATATCGGTGCCCTGTACCAACTCCATACCGCCCGCTATCGCGTGCCCATTGATCGCAGCAACCACCGGCTTTACCGGATCTTTATTCATTAGGTAGCTGCCCTTTTTGGACACATCCTCTACATAACGGGTATCCCATTCATTTTCGGGTTTTCTTGCGCCATTCATCAGTGTGATCAGCTGCCCAAGATCCGCACCGGCGCAAAATGCTTTATCACCTGAGCCGGTGATAACAGCGACGCGAATGCTGTCGTTGGTTTCAACTTCATAAAATGCGTCGTAGAGACGAACCAGCGCTTCTGGGTTAAACGAGTTCCTGGCTTCGGGCCGATTCAAGGTCACCAGGGCAACGTGTCCATTTACTTCAAATTCTACTGCCGCCATCTTTTCCTTCCTTTCAACTTATTCCACACAAAAGTGAAAACCATTATGTTTTTCACTAATCAAATCCGACAAACCTAGCAATCTCTGCGACTGGGCTGGGTGTTCATTGAGCCCCAAACGCAAATGACTAACCGGATAACTTCTTCGATGACCTCTTTAGGGATTGGATCCGGCTTATACCCTCAAATACTTCTAAGACCATTTACCACCTCGTAAAATCCATCATTACCGCCCTAGCCAATAAAGGCCCATCTTAACTCAAATTAGTCAACTCCATTAACGCAAATGGAATTTTCCAGCCCATACTCTAGGAACTACAACTCAACATCGAGCACCCCACTCTCGTTCTAGCCCAATCGGGCCTTTTTAGAGAGAAGCGCTCTCTACCATTTTGCGCTTGATAAGGTCGTCGAAAAACATCAAGC
>CAZYHH010000027.1:0-12653 GCA_964647295.1 uncultured Pseudomonadales bacterium | reverse complement strand
AAAAGATAACAAATGTTGTTGTATCTGTTACCTACATCGAGCAACTCATCTACCATCGCATAATCGCCTTTCTCAGCATCATCTATGGCTAATTGCGCGACATAGTTACGAAAAACGTAGAGCGGATTAGTACGGTTCATTAAGTCGACCCTGTCTTCTTCGTCAACGCCGCCCTTTAAGATTTCTTCGGAATATCTTTTCAGCCAAGCTGATAACGAATCAGCCGCTTCAAGAGTGACTTCTCCATAACTGGTTTTATCTAACAACTTGCCGGCTTCCAAACGATCAACGTCTTCGTTGGCTAATTCACGAAAAAACAGCGTCATGTCAATTTCCCCACTTGCTAAGATATTCAATAATTCACCAATCAAAGGTTCCCTAACCGAAACCAAGCCTAACTTTGCCGACATCATTCGTTGCCACAGAGCTTCGTAAATTTTGGCAAAACCGGACAATGACTCTTCAAGAGGTTTGGGACCCTCCATGAGCGGTAAAATAGCATTAGCAAGTTGTAATAGGTTCCATTGCGCAACCGAAGGTTGCTGACTGTATCGGTAACGCTTGTTAGCAGCGTCCGTGGTATTAGGCGTCCACTCCGGATCGAAATCGTCCAACCAACCGTAGGGCCCGTAGTCGATCGTTTCACCGATGATCGACATATTGTCTGTATTCATCACCCCATGCACGAAACCAACTCTCATCCAATGCACGATCATCTCGGCAGTCCTAGAACATACCTCATCAAACCAAGCCGCATAGCGAGCCTGTTCTTCTAGTTTTAACAAATGATCAAACTGAGTCTCAATCGTGAAGTCCACCAGTTGTTTCAGTAATTCGATTTCGTTTCGCGCTGCCAATATTTGAAAGTGTCCAAAACGAATAAAAGATCGACTCACCCTACAAACAATTGCCCCTGGCTCTGCCGCCGGGTGACCATCGTATAGCATGTCACGAACCACATTCGCACCGCTGGTCATCAAGCTGAGCGCTCGCGTGGTCGGCGCGCCAAGATGAAACATCACCTCACTACACAGATACTCTCTCAAGGATGATCTTAGGACGGCCAGCCCATCGGCACTTCGAGAATAAGGCGTAGGACCGGCGCCTTTAAGCTGGAGCATGTATCTAGTTTCGTTGTGTTTGATCTCTCCCAGGTTAATCGCTCGGCCATCGCCTAACTGTCCTGCCCAATTGCCAAACTGGTGACCCCCATAGCAGGTAGCATGCAGATCCATTCCATCTAGTCGTTTGTTCCCGGAAAATACGTCCACAAAATCGGTAGAAACGAGATCCTTCTTAGACAGCCCGATAAGGCCGGCGGTTTCCGGTGAACAACTAACCAATTTTGGAGACCGAGGCTTTAGCGTATCGAGGCGAGAGTAAATCGCCTGATCGACGTGACGAATATGATTATCGCTAATCCCATCACACGGAAGCGATCGAGTGAACAGATTGTCAAACTCTAGATTCATCTAATAAACCGATATAATAAAATCATGAATACCCAACATAATGAAAACATCATAGAACAAGTGTCCTTCGTTAATGAAGCATTTTACCTGGCCTTCGAATCGAAAGACGTCACAGCGATGGAGAACATCTGGGCAGACCAAGAACAGATGTACTGTCTTCACCCAGGCTGGCATCCGCTTACCGGCCGAAAAGACATCATCGAAAGCTGGACAAGAATCCTAGCCAATACAGCGCAACCGCAAATCAGTTTTGACTCCCCAAAATACTTAAGCATTAGTAGAGATAGTGTTGCGGTCATCTGTTTTGAACGATCGCCACAGCAAAACATGATCGCTACCAACATTTACCAGAAGTTTTCCGATCGCTTTCAAATGATTTTTCATCAGTCCGGAATCTGTAACTAAATTTCAGGGCTGTATTTGCTAACTTTTGTTTTCCAAGATCTGATTACCGGATCTCGCAGAACGTACAGCGTTATCCCGCTGCTCTAGCGCCGTCTGAGAAGAGGCGTTGCCATCTAGCCCTCGCTTATAGACGCCCTGACAAATCGCGGCCAAACGAAACTTACAAAAGGCGATATAGAATCCCCAGTGATTAACACCAGAACGTCCAGTCAACTCGCAATACAAATCAATCAGCTCCTGCTCTTCTGGCACACCTAGTGCGGTCATCTCATGCCTGGAAATGTCTTCGTTGTAATAAAACTGACACGCGTAAGCCAAATCGCCCAAGGGATGTCCTATAGTTGATAGCTCCCAATCTAAGATAGCTCTAACCTCAGGCTTGTCCTTATCCATCACCATGTTTCGGATGGTAAAATCACCGTGCACGATCGAGGTCGTGTCATCTTCAGGCACGTTTTCGGGTAGCCAGGCAATCAGCTGTTCCATGTCGTCCAAACGGTCTGTTTCGGAAGCTCGATATTGGTCGGTCCAACGACTAATCTGCCTAGCAAAATAGTTTCCAGGTCGACCGAAATCACCGAGCCCTACCCTCTCATAATCCACCGAATGCAATTTGGCTGCCGTCGATACATAAGCTCTATAGATCTTATTAAGTTCATCAGGGGGAATATTTGATTCGAGAGGATTCATGATGATCCGCCCATCCACCCATTCCATCACGAAAAACGCCGTCCCGATGACAGATTCATCTTCACATAACATTTCCATTTTTGGCACGGGAACGTTGGTGGGCCCCAGCCCTTTCATCACTCGGTATTCGCGCTCAACGGCATGCGCGGACTTCAATAAGATGCCCGGCGGCTTTTTACGCAACACCCAACGCCGAGACCCAGATTCAAGTAGATAAGTCGGATTAGATTGCCCCCCCTCAAACTGCCGAATCGAAAAATCGTCAGTAATACCATCTAATTGGGAGCGCATGTAACGTATAAGAGCGGAAGCATCGATCTGGTGTTCCGCTCTGACCTCAGTTAATTCCGGCTGATTTTCTTTTGTCATCGTGCTTTCTTCTTATTGAGTTTCGTATTTGCCTGCTGATGATTTTGCAAACATTCATAACGCAACTCAGTCCTGATCTTCGCTGTGCATACCTTCTACATCAAGATCTGAGAGATTATCAATATCAGCTTCTACTAATATAACCTATTAGTTACCAGTTCGAGAAGCAACCTGAATCTCAAGAAGCTATCAGGACTATTCCTAGCTCGGCCAAATCACTTGCTACGAGACTCAGGAGTTAATAGGATCGCTTTAGGGAGAGAATTATCTATGACAGAACTTGAAAAAGGGGGTTGTTTTTGTGGTTCGATTCGCTACGCCTTTGAACGAAGCGACTACCCTTCAGGAAATTGTCATTGTTCAATGTGCAGACGAACCTCTGCAGCTCCATTCGTGCCATGGCTTGTTGTTCCCTTAAATAGCTTTGAATACACGAAAGGACAGCCCAGAACGCTGAATTCTTCTTCACATGGCACGCGTTACTTTTGCGAGGACTGCGGTACGCCCTTAGCGTGCATACTCGAAAAAGATCCTGAAAACATCGATGTGACTATTTGTAGTCTAGATCAACCTGAGCGTTTCGCGCCCAAAGCCGACATCTATGTGGATACTAAGCTGCCTTGGATAAATTTAACGGAATGACGGTCTATAAAGTATGCTAGATCAACGGCCACGGATATTGAACGAAATCGGGCTTTGGCAATCCGTGAACCGTGAATATGCTGAGGAAACCATCGACGTTTATGTTGACATGAAATCTCCTCATGCTTACCTGGCGATCCGGCCTTCACTCATGCTGGCAATGGATTATCGGATTCGTGTTAATTTTCTTCCTTATACATTAAGTTACATTGAGACCGGCGTTACCACCGAAATTAACGACAAGAGGGAGAGAAAACCGTTGAACGATGCGGCGGACAGAAAAGCAAGGATGTTTTACGCCACGGCTAGAGAATACGCAAAACTCCAGGATTTACCTTTCAGATCGCCCCACCGATTATTGGATTCAGAGCTCGCTCATAAAGCATTACTCTTTGCCAAACAACAGGATTTGGAAATTCCTTTTATGTTAAATGTCTATACCTCCGGCTGGGGCAGTGGATGGCGAGAATTTGAACTGGAATCCATTAATGACCTTCACCATGCATTGACTGATTCTGGGGCCAAACTTGAAGGCTTCGAGGAATATTTATCAGAAACGGGAGAAGGGGCAAAAGAACTGGCGAATTGCAAGATTAGCGCTGAGGCATCCGGGATCGTAGGAGTACCCCACTATGTATTACCAGACCAAGGTGCACACAAAGGCCTTAGTTTATTTGGTCGGGAGCACCTTTCCCTTATCAGGTACAGATTATCCGAGCGAGAACTTAATCGACGCGCGTCTGTGATACCGGAGTTTTCACATACCTGGTCTAGTTTATAGTTTGAATAGGTCAATAATTTTAAACACTTATAAAGCTTTCTTAACTTCTAATATGTTCTTATAGGTTACCCGCTTTCCTCAAAGCACAATTGACATCGCTTTACCTGAAATTACCGTGAAACGAACAAATTCAAAACCATGGCTTAGTTCGCCAGTCATCATTATCCCACTTACCAGAAGTCGAACTCGTCTTCGAGCCCCGCTAGTTATTAGGGATTGTGTACGTATTCTATAATTAATGCTTTTAAATCACAGGTACAACAAAATCACTATCACAGGTCTAATGTCGTAACGCAAAAGTTGAGAACGAATTTCCTGATATCACGGTAACATACTGTGTTCCGCTAACCTGGTAGGTCACCGGTGCCATCACGATTTGGCCGCCTAAATTGATCTTCCAGAGAAGCTCGCCTGTCTTCGAATTAATCGCATGGAAATATCCTTCCCGACCTCCCGTGAATAACAGATTCGATCTTGTGGTCAACATGCCACTGTCGCTTACATCAAATTGATCATATTCCCATACCGCTTCGCCGCTATCGGGGTCTATAGCCTTAAGCGAGCCAAAGCCCACCTCATTGGTCCAATTGTTGATCGGACTATATCGGCCGATCGTCACGGTAGGCGCCCCTCTAACTGGCGCGCGCACCGAAAAACCTCCGCCCAAAAATGCGCTTCCTGGTTCATATTCCTGATCAATTGACTTATAGATGGTCGCGTAATCTTGCCAGGCACTAAAATAAAAAAGATCTGTCACCGGGCTATAGGATGGAGGATACCAATTAGTACCCCCCTGATTGCCTGGCCAGGTTGGCATACCGTCTGGTTGAGGCGTGGGAATTGGTCTACCCCTCTCATCCAGTCCGCTAGACCAATTGACCTTGACGAAAGGCTTGCCTAACAAAAACTCTCCCGACACTCGGTCCAGGACATAAAAATATCCGTTGCGATTGGCCCAAAGCATCAACTTAGCTTGTTTGCCTTTCCAAGGCCGGTCGACCAACACCGGCACCTGGACCGAGTCATAGTCATAGGCATCGTTGGGCGTGAATTGGAAATGCCACTTCAATTTCCCAGTATCAAGATCTAACGCGACTACCGAATCAGAATACAAGTTATCTCCGGGCCGTTGTTTTGCATTCCAATCAGGCCCTGGGTTACCTATCCCCCAATACGTCAAATTCAGCTCGGGGTCGACCGAACCAGTTATCCAAGCTGGCGCTCCGCCGTGCTCCCAATCATCGCCTTCCCAGGTCTCATGCCCCGGTTCTCCGGGTCCCGGGATCGTATAGAACTTCCAGGCCTCTTTACCGGTTTTCGCATCATAAGCTACGATATAACCGCGAATGCCATACTCGCCGCCTCCAACACCTACGATCACCTTATCCTTGACTGCCAGTGGCGCCATGGTCACCGAATAAGCCAGCTTCACATCACCCACTTCGACATTCCATACAGGCTTGCCGGTTACCCGGTCCAACGCGATCAAACGACCATCCAGCGTGCCCATGAACACCTTGTCGCCTAAAACAGCCACCCCTCGATTATTAGCTCCACAACAGACTTGTGTATCAGGATGCGGCGTGTGCTTGAACATCCAAAAGACCCGTCCGGTGATCGCGTCAACGGCCATCACATCGTTGGGTCTTTGAGTTACGTACATGATTCCATCAACAACAAGAGGATTAGATTGCCAGGCCCCGTAGACCTGGTTTTGTACGACCCACTTGAGCTCTAGATTCTTCACGTTTTCTATATTGATTTGGTCCAGGAGACTGTGACGTTGGCTCGAATACCCTCCGTTATAAGTCAACCAATTTTGAGGTTCCGATAAAGGGGCGGAGCGCATTCGTTCATAATCCACATCACCGGTTGCTTCTACGCTATAAAAAAAACCGCCAACAAGCATAAGAAGACAAAATAAACTGCCTTTCAAAGAGTTCATAGCTCACCTCTCAGAGAAAGCATATAGGCCACCAAATCGGCCACCTCCTCGTCCGATAATGTCGTAGGCTGATGCGTTAACTCTTTGTCCACCTCATATTGAACCAAGTCTGATTTATTCAAAGAAATCAATCTTTCTTGAGAATCAATTAGCTGAACGGTATAGGTGTCCTCGTTAAGTCGACGCCCGTAGATAGCTTCACCAGTTTTTGTCAAGGCGATTACAGGACGATGGATAGGCCAAATCGCTTTAGAAGGTTCGATTAATGTTCTGCGCAATGCTGCAGGAGTCCTAACAAGGCCGATGTCGCTCAAATCAGGCGCAGTGCGAGGGCCTTGCCCCTGAACCCGGTGACAGGCAACACACTCGCCTTCACCGTTAAACACGCTTTTACCCGCAGACACACTCCCAATTTGGACGGCCGCCCCTTCAGGGTCGAACCCAACGCGTATGTACGCGATCAGCGAATCAATCTGGGAGTCCTCAAAACTGAAAGCCGGCATCCTTCCTTCAGCAGCACCTTCCAGGATCACCTGACTCAGATCATGATCTGAAACCACCGACTTGAATTGCCCTCGACTAAGATCGACTCCCTCGACCCAACTGCCTTCGAGACCATGACACAAAGCACAATTGTCAGTATACAACCCATAGCCTTCGGTAATTTGAGTGTTGCTATACGTGTGCCCAATAGACTCAACGCCATGCAGCGAAACAACTCCGCAAAACACCATCAGGAACACACTAAAACGATAAAAGTAATTCATCACACTCCCCACATCTACGACCTGAATATAAACCTCGATTTAAACGAAGTCACCACGAATCAAAACACAAACTGGTGATTCTAGAACTAAAGTACAAGATTCAAATAGTCTCAACCAAGTTAAACGATAGGACAGATGTAAGGCCCTATCGACTGCCGCAACACTATTTTTTTAAGGGTCTTCTTAGCGGCATTTATCATCCTTAGGCAATCTAAAAACCCTTTAGAGAATTTGCGCGACCTTTGCTTTCTCTTCTTTGACCCTAACAATCAAGAGGCCACCCAAAAATATCAACGACGACAAAGACATAAAACCAACACGTTGTGACTCAGTCACATCGGTCACAACTGCGACCAAAAGCGGCGAAGTCGCTGAAGTGCCCGCCAAAGAAATCGGAGCATTCATTTTCAACAACTCCATACCATTAGGCCTAATAAGAACTTAATAATCTATATTTATCATCAGTTTATAACGATTATGAATAATATAGTTTATGCGTGAAGGGCGCGCTCATTCTACTCTCTCTATCAAACCTGAAAAGAGTCAGCTCGAAACACTCCATCACGTTTTCTACATCTAGCGCCTACGACACTCCCATTTCGGCTTCCCATTCAGAAAGCGTATCGTCAAGCCGGCCAACAAGGTCATCAACCTGGTCCGGTTTAATCGACAGGGGTGGACTGACATTTAAAGGAACCCCTCGCTTGAACAACGGCTCTCGACTAGGGCCGTAAAGAGTTCCAAAAAAGGAAAGTCCATTCTTGAGTGAGATCGATTGAAATGCTGCTTCGGCGCCTCTTCCGATTTCGAAATACTCTCCTGACTCTTTACTCTCGACAAGCTCCAAAGTCATAAACATGCCCCATCCGCGGATATCAGCCACCGTCGGATGAGCGAGCAGTCGGTCTTTATAAGAAAACAGATGCGCTCCAGTATCACGAGCATTGTCCACCAGTTTATCATCTTCTAAAATGCCGATAGTCTGCAGGCCCGCAGCACAAGCTATTGGGTGGCCACCATTCGTAAAACCGTGAACAAAACTAGCCTGTCCTGCCCCAAAAGGCTCGTTAATCTTGTCAGAGACCATGACCGCTCCTAACGGGATATAGCAACCAGAAATCCCTTTCGCGGAAGTCATAATATCGGCCTCTACACCAAAATGTTCCATCGCAAACCACTTCCCTGTGCGCCCAAAACCGGTCACTACCTCATCGGCAATCAGTAAGACATCATACAAGTCACAAATACGACGAATCTCCTGCCAGTACTCCTTCGGCGCTACGACTCCATAGTCGGAACCACAGCCGTGCGGCGTCGCAATGTAGGCCGAGACAGTTCTTGGACCTTCAAAGTAAATCGACTTTTCAAGGCGCTGAGCACACTTAATGCCCCACTCCTCACGAGCCATCCCTTCAGGCCTATCGTGATCGGAATACTGATGAATATGGGGCCATTTAGTGAGCATCGGACCATAGTATTTTTCATACGATGGATTACCGGACAACCCTTGAGTGGCCAGCGTCATACCGTGGTAACTCTGATAGTTTGAAATGACCTTGTATTTATCCTGATTGCCATTGGCTACATGGTGTTGACGAGCCGCTTTCATCGCCGTCTCAACGGCCTCAGAGCCTCCGGAAACCAGGTAAGTAGTATTCAGTTGAGGCGGCGTTATCGTCGCGATCTTCGAACAAAGATCGGCGACAGGCCTGGACGCCAATGTCGGATGTATATGCGTGAATTTTTCCATCTGATCCGATATGGCCTGCTTCATTCTCGGATCGCCGTGCGGAAGCGTAAATGCGAAAGGGCCTCCAGAGGCATCGATATATCGATTACCGTCTACATCGTAATAATAGATGCCTTCAGCTCTTTGAACTTCAACATCCATAGGGTGATAAGAAAAAATGTGAGACCAATCCCCTTCTGGCTTGAGTGGGGCAGGTCGATTCCCGGACTTGATCGATTTAGTTACTTCTTCTTCGGCTCTCATATTTCCTCCTGTTAATTTTGCACTTAGGTCAGTTAACCCTAACGATCCGACGCGATATTCTATCGCGCAGGGTCGCCAAGCGCCTTAAACGCCTCATTTACAATGTCGAAAGTTCGAGTGAGGTCGTCTTCACTGTGCGCTGTAGAGATAAAGTGATTGTGGTAGTTCAGCAAGTAGACACCACGCGTCACGCACTCATCGATCCATTTCGAATGCGTTTCAAATGAGACGCCTGCCAAACGATAGTAAGGCATTGCTGGAATTCCCGTTGCGCTGAGATCGTAACCATGTTGGCTAGCGATGTTCACCAGGCCCTCGTTCAATTTTACTCCGAATTCGGTCATCTGATTCGCGGCGTCGACTTTCTGCATCTCTAAAAGTGTCGCCTTGGCGGCCGCCATTGGTGCAGCCTGAAAAAAATGTGATCCTGTATAAAACACCTGTGAAGCGACTTTCTTTAATGACTCATGCCCAACCAAGGCTGATAGCGGATACCCATTAGCAATCGCCTTACCAAAACAGACCATATCAGGCGTAAACCCATATGAGACATTCGAGCCAGCTAAATTGATTCGAAATCCAGACCTGACATCGTCAACGATCAATAGGATACCGTTTTGTCTGCATAGTCCTTCAATTCTCGACCAGTAGCCCTCAGCGGGAAGCGAATTCTCGCGTCCAGCTGGATGATTGTACGGAGAAGAAATAAAGCAAGCGATATCATCCGGGTGTTCGTTAATCAATTGTTCAAAAGCCTGCGTGTCATTCCACGGAATCTGGAGCATATGAGCACCATCCTCTTGAGTAATGCCCTTCACGTCGCGTTCTGCAGTCGCCATGCTGGCCATCATCCACGGCGCAACTCCGTGATAACCCTCTTCAATTTTAACTATATTTTTGCGGTTGGTTGCGGCTCGAGCGATTCTCACCGCTAACGAGGTACTATCCCCACCATTTTTTCCGAAGAGCGCCCAATCGGCCGCGTCGACGGTTTCAACAATCAGCTCGGCTAATTCCACCATAACAGGCGAAGCCAGGCTCACGGTATTCCCTTTGTCATATTGTGCTCGCGCGGCCTCATCTATGACAGGATGATTATAGCCAAGAATCATCGGGCCATAAGCACACATGTAATCAATGTATTGATTGTCGTCGATATCCCAAAAATAGGCCCCCTCGCTGCGAGAAAACCACTTAGGTCCTGGCCGAGCAGTCGACGTACCGTAATGACCAAATATACCGCCCGGAATCACATCCCGAGCACGGGCAAGTAAATCCTCTGATTTTTGAGTATTAAATACATCCATATAATTCTCCCATCGAACCTCATTTGTACAGCAATTGCGTTCCACTTTTAAGAAATATTTGTAAAGCGCTTTCTTATGACCCCAAAACAATGACCACGACAAAACGAACAAACAGCTAATCCTATCTAGGCGCGCTTCGAACAACCGATGATATTCGTCAATCAAAGCCAAAACCTCAAGAGGCGTTTGATCTTCTAGCTACCGTCCAAATAGAACTTCAGCACGTCCCAAAAGCTAAGTATCTTTTCTGTGATTTATCGGGCAATTTCAAAAACCGATATGTAAAGGATATGCACATTTATTCGCAATTATTTTGATGTGTATTTCAAATTAAACAACGCCCATAAAAAGATCCACTTGTTGACTTTAGCCGGTTATGATCTTGTGAACCGAATGACCTTAATGAATACAACATGCAAATCAAAACTGATATCCCAGAGCATTTACAACAATCCGCAGAATCCGCGCTAGCATGGATCAATCAAAGTCGTGCAAGGGAATACCAGCTCACGGGATTAGTGGGGACGGAAGATATCCTAAGTACTTCCGAGCCTTTTGAATTGGGCTTGGTCTTGTGCGACGGCGAGATTTGCGCACGAGAACAAATTAAATTCATACCCGCGGGTAAGGAATACAACTTCGAGTATGTGGAATCTGCAACGCCCGAAATACCGCCTCTCCTCGACCCACCCGAAGGGATAAGAAGCACCTGGATATACGAACAACTCAAGAAATACGAGTTCATCGTTCTTTTGTACTATCGAGGGTTGTGGTGACCTCCCTGCCGCTTCGAGTTACGAAGCTACGTTAAATTAGGCGTCATCGATGAAATACAGGCGGCGGGCGGACAGGTCTTCGGAATCACCAGCGAACCACATAGTTTAGCGGTCGAAGCAGAAGAATCCTGGGAGCTACCTTTCCCTATCATCGGCGACCCACATCACGAAATTCGCCAGCAATGCAAAGACAAAGGATGGCTGGAGATCTTCTACAATGAAGATTATGGACATCTCCGAGAGCGATCCTGGGCTTCACACCCTAAAGGTTACTATCAACCGGGTGTTTTAACGCTTCATAAATCGGGACAAGTTCTCTATCGCTGGCGCTGTGTTCCTAAATTCAAGAACATGAGCGGCGCAGGAGCTCGGCCCGAGGCTATCTATACTTGGAACCAAATTAAAGATGGCATGCAAAAAAGTGAAGACGCAAAGCTCGATCAAAACCCGAAAATGGGTGCTAAAGATCTGTCCTGGTTGCGTTTTCTGCTAATTCTGACCGCACACGGCTGGTTCATCCGGCCCAAGGCCTTTCCTTTAAAACGAGACGGCGACAAAGACCGGGTTAGTCCTGCTGCAGTCATGCGAAGAGTTTATGGCTTTCTAGCCCTTTGGGCAGCCATGTTGATTTTCCTACCCCTATCTTGGGTCGGAGTAGCCGCATTAGCTTGGACTGTGGCCTTCACACCTGGACTTATTGAAATTCATCGTCAATTTCAAAATGAGCCAGACGCATATTGACATCATGAGTTCGATACACGATCACGCTAACGAGCATTCAGACGACATCATCGCGAAACCTGGCGCGGAGCAAGAGGCGTTAGCGCCTTTGCTCGCTTATCAAAGCGCCTGGAACCTAAGGGACATTGCAGGCATGAAAGCCGCCTTCCACTTCCCGCATGTGAGAATCGCGAGTGGGAATATTCGAGTAATTGAAGAAGATACGGCTTGGTCCAACGATTTTTTTGACAAATTCATTGCTGAAACCGGCTGGCACTATAGTCTATGGGATTACCGCCGTGCGGTTCAAAGCACAACCGACAAAGTCCACTTCGCCGTCCAATTTACCCGATACCGCAGCGATGACTCAGTCATAGGACACTACCCGTCTTTATGGGTCGTCTCTCTTATTAAAGATAGATGGGCAGTCCAAGCTCGTTCGAGTTTTGCCCCATAACCATCACCGGTCTAAATAAGCGGAGACTCGGCGCGTTGCGTTTTCCCATAATATCCATGTGAAAGACAGGATAATCGAGACCATGGTAGTTACCACCCACGAAACTCCCGCCTTGCTCACCAAAAGGCGTGCCCGATTGGTCTGAGATATAGAGAGCACCATCCTTGCATTGTGCTTGCAGCATTTTAGGAATCGGCTCACTGAGCGGCGCGAAAACCACCCCTGTAGCTATGTCATCACCAGACATTTCTACCTGAAAGATCCCGGAGGACACAACTGCTCCCTGATGAAAATTTTTATCGACTAACCCACCATCTAATTTCCAGCTC
>CAZYHH010000026.1:0-17830 GCA_964647295.1 uncultured Pseudomonadales bacterium | reverse complement strand
CGCGCACCGACATGTATCTTGATGCAGATGGAGAGATTGTAAAAGGGTTGTCGACACGTTCACACCTGGCAGTAGGGGTTCCTGGTAGTGTTGCTGGTTTGATTGATGTGCTAGATAGATATGGGACGATAAGTATTGCAGAGGCTATTGAGCCTGCTATCGATCTTGCTCGCGACGGCTTCATCTTAAATAGAGACCTGACCGAACAGTTCACCTCGCGAGCTAAAGACTTCGCTCGATATCCCGCTTCGAAGGGCGTTTTTACTAATGAGGGTGAGCCCTATAAGCGAGGCGACCTTTTCATTCAGAGCGATTTGTCGAAAACACTTCTACGCATAAAAAAGTCAGGAAAAGCTGGTTTCTATGCTGGTAAAACGGCTCGTTTGATAGTGGAAGAGATGAGTTCTGGTGGCGGTCTGATTAGTCATGCGGATTTGTCTGAGTATCGTTCCGTGTGGAGAGAACCTGTCATAGGGAACTATAGGGGGTTTGAAATTGTCTCGATGCCGCCGCCTTCTTCGGGAGGTATTCTTTTGGTCCAGATGTTGAATATGCTGGAGACCTTGAATATATCCGACATGGGTTTTGGAGGGTCTGGAACAATCCACGCAATGATTGAGGCGCAGCGGAGAGCTTATGCCGACCGGTCTGAATATCTTGGCGATTCCGATTTTTATCCGGTACCGATTGCTCGCCTAACGGATAAAAAGTACGCTGTAGAGCGTTTTCAGGATTTTGATATTGGGCGGGCGGGGTCCAGTGAACTGATCGGTCCTGGTCTCGCTACTCGAGAAAACTTGGAAACCACGCATGTTTCTGTGATGGACGAACTGGGCAACGCCGTTTCATACACGACTACGTTGAACTTGTCGTATGGATCAAAGATTGTTGTGACCGGAGCCGGCTTCTTACTCAATAACGAAATGGACGATTTTTCAGCTAAAGAAAATGAACCGAATTTTTATGGGTTGATCGGCAGAAAGGCTAATGCGATAGAACCTAAAAAACGTATGCTCAGTTCAATGACCCCGACTATCGTTTTGAGGGGTGGGGAGCCATTGTTGGTCACTGGTTCTCCGGGAGGTAGCACGATAATTACGACAACTTTGCAAGTGATCATGAACGTCATTGATCACAAGATGTCATTGCCTGAGGCGGTCGCCGGTCCAAGATTTCATCATCAGTGGAGACCCGATCGGGTCATTCACGAAAGGTTTGCTTTTTCTCCAGACACAAAAAGGAAATTGATGGAGATGGGGCATGAGAATTTAAGCGCAATTCCTAGTTACTACGGTCGCGGCATTGGAGATGCGAATTCTGCTATGAATACTCCACAGGGCTATGTGGGCGTTTCAGACCCCAGAAACGTTGGAGGTGCCAGCGCGGTGCCCTAGAGTGTGAGCGGTTGATATTTATCTTTGTCGCCATACTTGGGGACTAATAACTTTATTTCAAGCCTTGTTATTTTTGTTGATGAAACCATGTTAGAGAGGTCTTTAGCAGAAATGAAAAATCAATTAGGAGAATGTTATGAGTATTGTTAGATGGAGTCCGTTTTCCGAGTTTGACTCCGTGTTAAGAGGAATAGATCAAAATGCGCAAGTACTTAGGCGCGCGGACTGGGTTCCCTTAGTGGATATAAGAGAAAACGAACAAGCGTTTACGTTGGAAGTAGAGGTGCCTTCAGTTGCTGCAGGAGACATTTCTGTTAGCGTTGTAGAAGGGTTACTGAACGTGACGGGTAAATCCAAATCGGCGGAGGATGGTGAAGAGTCTAGCCTGCATCGTTCAGAGCGTGTGCGTGGTAGTTTTTCGCGTAGCTTTAAATTGCCTGAAGCGGTGGATGTTGAGAGTATTTCAGCCGAAATAAAAGAGGGTGTCTTATATTTGAATGTTCCTAAAAAACAGACGCTAAAACGTGAGGTCGAAATTAAGGTTTTGACGTAAGGCGGAATTGAAAATATAGCAGCCCGCGTGTTTAAGGGTTGATAGAATGGACTCTCGTTTGAGAGACCATTAAATGGGCGAGATTAAAGAAAAGATCAGATCGGTTATCTTTGAAGCCAACACACCGGCTGGCAAGGTGTTTGATGTGCTTCTGATTGTGGTGATCCTCCTCAGCGTTCTCGCAGTCTCATTAGATTCGGTGACCAGCATTAGCCAAAAGTATGGAGATGTTTTGGGGGTGATCGAATGGGGGTTCACAGTTTTGTTTACTGTGGAATACCTATTGCGCTTGTGGACGATCCAGAATACTTGGCTATATGCGCGAAGTTTTTATGGTGTGATTGATTTGCTTGGATCGCTTCCAACCTATTTGAGTATTTGGTTTGCTGACGCGCATTACTTCCTGGTAGTGCGCGTGTTAAGAGTTTTGAGGATATTCAGGGTGTTTCGGATGGTGCGCTATGTAGGAGAAGCCGAACTGATTTCACAAGCACTCGTAGCGAGCCGACGAAAAATCACCGTATTTGTCTGTTCCGTGTTGGCATTAGTGGTCGTTTTTGGGTCACTCATGTATCTGGTAGAAGGCGGGACAAATACAGAGTTTTCAAGCATCCCGCAGAGTATCTACTGGGCGGTTACAACGATGACCACGGTGGGTTATGGAGACGTTGCTCCTGATACTGGTTTGGGTCGAGGGTTAGCTGCGGTGATCATGATTATGGGTTACGGAATTATTGCGGTCCCTACAGGGATCGTCACTCTTGAATTAAATGAAGCGCACCGCAAACGTGCTAACACAAAGACTTGCCCAGCTTGTTCGGCAGAAGGTCATTCCTACGAGGCAAGTTTTTGCTGGAGATGTGGCTCTGCATTGTTCCAGAAAAACGACAGTGGAGTGGGATGAGCAGGATCCCTCGGATCTAGTGATGCCATGGAACTATTTTTTGGGAGTTTGGCGCACTTTCAGGCAAAATAGATCCACGAAGAAAAGGAAAGAGAGTATGCCAATTATCGTTGGACAGAATACCGTAGGATCCAGAAAAACGCTGAATATAAATGGAAAGACGTTTTCTTATTACTCGATACCCGAGGCTCAAGCTCAGGGTATGGGCGATTTTTCTCAGATTCCGGCTGCTTTAAAGGTTGTGCTTGAAAATATGCTACGGTTTGAAGATGGTAATACGGTAACCGTTGACGATATCAAGGCGTTCGCCGATTGGGCCAAGATGGGCGGAAAGAACCCCAGGGAAATCGCGTATCGTCCTGCTCGAGTTTTGATGCAGGACTTTACGGGAGTGCCGGCGGTGGTTGATTTGGCTGCAATGCGTGACGGCCTCGTTGGTCTTGGTGGAGACGCAAAAAAAATAAATCCTCTTAATCCAGTGGATCTTGTGATCGATCACTCTGTGATGATTGATGAGTTTGGTAATCCGCAAGCCTTTCAGATGAATGTGGATCGTGAATATGAACGTAATATGGAACGATACACCTTTCTGAAATGGGGGCAGAGCGCGTTCGATAATTTTCGGGTTGTACCTCCAGGCACAGGTATTTGTCATCAGGTTAACTTGGAATATCTTGCCCAGACTGTGTGGGTTGATGTTGATCAAGACGGAGACGAAATAGCCTATCCTGATACGCTTGTTGGTACCGATAGTCATACTACGATGGTCAATGGCATGGCTGTGCTCGGTTGGGGTGTTGGCGGTATAGAGGCAGAGGCAGCGATGCTTGGTCAACCTGTCTCGATGCTGATTCCTGAGGTCGTCGGTTTTGAATTAACCGGCTCGATGAAGGAAGGCACTACCGGCACCGATTTAGTTTTGAAAGTCGTTGAGATGCTCAGAGAAAAAGGAGTTGTTGGGAAATTTGTCGAATTCTATGGTGCTGGATTGAATAATTTACCCCTTGCGGATAGAGCGACTATTGCCAATATGGCACCAGAATACGGCGCTACTTGTGGGTTTTTCCCGATTGATGACGAAACCATTCGCTATTTGCGTAATACCGGACGGGATGAAGAGCGCGTCTTACTAGTTGAGGCCTACGCGAAAGAGAATGGTTTTTGGCGTACGCAAGATTATTCGCCTGTATACACAGATACCTTGCATCTGAATATGGAATCGATAGTGCCCGCGATTTCGGGACCCAAGCGACCACAGGACTATGTCGCACTGGATCAGGCGAAGAATGCTTTTCGCCAGGAGATGAAAGATACTTTCGAGCGGCCCGTCGGTAAAAAGGTGGCTGTTAAGGGAGAAAGTTATGAGATGGAATCAGGAAAGGTTGTGATTGCATCTATAACGTCCTGCACGAATACCTCGAATCCATACGTCATGATCTCTGCTGGCCTGGTTGCTCGAAAAGCAGCAGCTTTAGGGCTGCAGCGTCAGCCTTGGGTGAAAACGTCCCTTGCACCAGGCTCACAAGTTGTGAGCGCATACTTAGAGGCCTCTGGACTTCAAGCTGATCTTGATAAGATTGGGTTTAACTTGGTGGGGTATGGTTGTACTACCTGTATCGGGAACTCTGGGCCAATCCAAAACGAAATTAGCCAGGCGATTAGCGACGGTGATTTGGTTGCAACTGCGGTGCTTTCAGGCAACCGAAATTTTGAAGGAAGGATTTCTCCAGATGTGCGCGCCAATTATCTGGCATCCCCGCCGTTAGTTGTTGCCTATGCGCTTGCGGGAACCATGGATATAGATTTAACCGAAGATCCTATTGGAAATGATTCCTCCGGCAATACAGTTTACTTGCGAGATATTTGGCCTAGTTCAAAGGAAGTTGCTGAGTTAGTGGAACAAACTGTTACCAGGGACGCTTTTAATTCTAAGTATGCAGACGTATTCAAAGGAGATGATAAATGGCAGTCGGTAGAAACGACGCCCAGTCAAACCTATGATTGGCCGATTTCCTCAACCTATGTACAAAATCCGCCATATTTTCAAGGCATGAATAAAGAGCCAGGTGTTATTACAAACATCGAACAAGCAAGAGTACTTGCTGTGCTTGGAGACATGATTACAACGGATCACATTAGCCCCGCGGGCTCCTTTCAAACCACAACGCCTGCCGGAAAGTATTTGACTGATCGTCAGGTGCCCGTAGAGGAGTTCAATAGTTATGGTTCTCGAAGAGGTAATCATGAAGTCATGATGCGCGGTACTTTTGCGAATATACGAATAAAAAATGAAATGTTGGATGAGGTTGAAGGGGGCTATACAAAAGGGCCGGATGGAAACCAGTCCTCAATATTTGATGCGGCGATGGCTTATAAAGATGACAACGTGCCTCTCGTGATTTTTGGTGGTGAGCAATACGGAGCTGGGTCCAGCCGGGATTGGGCCGCCAAGGGAACCGCGTTGCTCGGTGTCAAAGCGGTCATCGCGGAGAGCTTTGAGAGAATACATCGTTCCAACTTGGTAGGGATGGGGGTGATTCCCTTTGAATTTACAGGTGGAGATAGTAGGAAAACATTAGCGCTCACTGGGGATGAAACCGTTTCTATATTTGGTCTGGATCAGATAGAACCTTTGCAGGAGGTGAAATGTGAAATCACCTATGCTGACGGTACTGTTAAGGATGTGTTGTTGAAGTGTCGGATCGATACGGCAATTGAAATCGAATACATAGAGCATGGCGGAGTGCTGCATTACGTCCTGCGAAACCTGGCAAAAGCGTCGTAAGTTGTCTTCTTGCGGATAAAGATAGGAAAATAGAGCTGGCCCCTTTAGATAGACTGCCCGATGGGGTCGTGTTTGATTTGGATGGCACGCTGTTGGATACAGAGACTATTTCGCGAGATTTGTTTGTTCGCGCCTGTGTCCAGGTTGGGTGCGAATGTGAAATAGAGGTATATGAAGAAACGATTGGGCTTAACGTTAGGCAAGCACATGAGTTGTTTTTGGATCGCCTTGGTCCTGGTTACCCCTATGTTGAAATTAGAAAACTCACATCAAAATGGTTTTCAGAGCGAATTGATAGTGCTCCTGTAGCTACCAAAGAGGGCGCTTCACTTCTACTTGAAATCTTGACTAGTTTGGATATTAGCGTCGGCCTTTGCACGTCGACAGGTAGAAAGACGGTTGAAAGATGTTTAGATCATCTGGGTTTTTCTCAGTATTTCAGTGAAATGGTTTGCGGTGCTGAAAGTGAGGAAGGGAAGCCGCACCCGGCTCCTTACCTGAACATCGCCAGAAAAATGGCGATAGAACCATCACGCTCCTGGGCAATTGAAGATTCGCGCAATGGTGTTCGTTCCGCGTATTCTGCAGGATATTGTGTACTCCATGTACCTGACCAAAATTCTTTGTCACAGGATTTGGGAGATATGAGCGTGATCGCTTACGCGTCTTTGACGGAAATTGTCAGAGAAATTGAAGAGCACCGCGCTTAAGCATTCTATTTGAATAGATCATCGAGGGCTTGCTTTGTGGAATCTTCCTTCGATTCTGGAAACTCATCGATCTCGGGTTCTTCTTCCGCATCAGTTTTACCGAATAACGATTCCAGTTGTGCTTTTGAATTTAGACTTTTCTGAGCGTTACCTTGAGTAAACACGTTTGGTTTGGGTGTGAAATAATCACAGAAATTCGCATTCTCTTTTTGGACAGGCGTGTCGGCCCGTTCTTCGAAGCAGTAGGTTGAGCGTTCAGGATCATAGTGTTTGCAAAGCCGACAGCAGTGCAACTCATTGAAGCAGTGAGAACACTGGCTGTGTCGGCTTATCGGAATAGGAACGTCGTTAATCGATTTGCCACAATTCCAACATACCAGGGTGTTCAAATTTCTAGTTCTCCATAAGCCCATGATTTGATCAAGTGGTGAGCGATGGCTATTTCTCCGGGGACAGACAGATTTGGATGTTCTTGGTTCAGCGCCGAGACAATTTCTTTTTTTGAAAACCAGGAGACGTTGGCCATTTCTGATTGGTTTACCACGATATCCGTGGTGGTTGCTATCGCATGACAACCTATCATCAATGATGAAGGGAATGGCCAAGGCTGAGAAGAGTGATATTGAATCGAGCCCACTTGAATATCAGACTCCTCTCGAACTTCTCTTTTTACAGCCTCTTCTATTGATTCTCCTTGGTCAATGAATCCTGCGAGCGCTGAATAAAAGTTACTCCTGAGCATTCTTCCATTTCCTTGTCCCAACAAGCATTTTTCGTCGTCAGACTTGTCGATGACCAGCATAATGACAACCGGATCGGTTCTTGGAAATATATGGTGTTCGCACGATCGACAACGCAGTACCTGCCCACCGCGTTCTTTTTTGTTTTCTGATCCACAGACACCACAGAATCGATTTTTCTTGTGCCACTCTAATTGCGAGCGAGCTTGCGCAAGTATTCCAGTTTCTGGTCCTGCGATTTGCGTTGCTGTTGTCCGACAGTCAGCAAAGTTCATTTCCGTTGGCCAGGAATAATCACTGCAGTCTAAAGCAAAATAGGGAACATCCTTTAAGATACCTAAGAGGGTTGGCTTGCGATCGATTTTGGGTAGTTTGGACCGGTGACTCCAATCTAACTGGCCGTTCCTGTCGACTAGTACTTTTGATTTGTCAAATATGAGGTAACGGCCTTGATCTGATTGAATAAGATGTTGGATAGCTTTTTCGTCTCTACGAATAGACTCGGCTCTGTCTAGGGGATTTCCGGCGAACGTATGATCTAGTGAAAACACTGTTAGAATAGGAAAATTATGAGCGACCAGTTTAACTAATAATTAGCTTAAGGCATAACGCATGATAGAAAAACAGAGCTTTGGCAGTACAGGTCATGAGAGCTCGCGAGTTATTTTTGGAGCAGCCGCGTTAGGAGCGATGTCGCAAGACCGAGCCTATTCCATATTTGAGTTGTTGGATACTTATGGTGTTAATCATATCGATGTTGCGTCGAGTTATGGAGAAGCCGAAGAGCGTCTAGGACCAATCATGAAAGAACGTAGACCCGACTTTTTTTTAGCGACTAAAACAGGGTTGCGGAGGAAGATTGAAGCCAAAGATCAGTTAAAGCTTTCTCTAGAACGAATGCAGGTTGACAGTGTTGACTTGATTCAGATGCACAACCTGACTAAAGAAGAGGATTGGAGTACGGCGATGGGTGCTAATGGCGCTCTGATGGGTTTAATAGAGGCCAAGGAAGAAGGGCTGGTCAAGCATATAGGAGTGACGGGTCACGGTACCTATGCGGCCAGTATGCATTTGAAAAGTTTGGGTGAGTATGATTTCGATTCGGTACTGTTACCCTATAATTTTTCAATGATGAAGCAAGAGGCTTATAGAGCAGATTTTGATAAATTGTATGTTTCCGCTCGGGCCAAGGGCGTGGCGATTCAGACGATTAAATCCATTGCGTTGCGGCGCTGGGGTAAAGAAGATGCAGAAAAGCGTTACAGTTGGTACAGGCCGATTACCAAGGAACACCCCATGAAAAGGGCGGTTGACTATACTTTGAGCGTAGATGGTTTGTTTTTGAATTCCACCAGTGATGCAACATTGTTAGAAACGCTATTCAGAGCAGCGAGTGCGCCTATTAGATTGCCGGTTGAGGAAGAAATGCAAGGCGACTGTGAGGAGCTTGGTATGGAACCATTGTTTGTTCGAGGTGTATCAGACGATGTTTAAGAAGGTTAGAGAATGGGAGGATCGGATTTGAACCAATTAAAAGCCTGGGAAGTCAACAGGATCGCGGCTTCACTGGGGGCGGAGATTAACAATACAAATTTAGCTTCTATTGGAGATGATGAAGTCCGGATCATAAAGGAGTTGTTACTGGAGCACAAAGTGCTTTTCTTTCCTGGCCAAACGATTTCACTAGATCAGCATGTTGAATTAGGCGGTCACTTTGGTGTGATTGAGTCGCACCCGAATTTACAGAACCCTTATACGGATCACGATAAGGTGTTTGAGCTGGCCGCCTCGACAGGAGGCATAGCCGACGAATGGCATACTGACCTGACGTTTATGGAAGAGCCTTCGGTGATGTCTGTTCTTCATATGGTGACTTGTCCAGAGGTTGGAGGCGATACGATGTGGACGAACCTCTGTCAGGCTTATGAAGAGTTGTCTGAGCCTATGAAAGATCTTTGTGAGTCTGTAAATGCACTACACGATGCATTACCACATAATAGGACCGATAAAATGACTGTTCATCCTGTCGTTAGAATCCACCCTGACACGGGCAAAAAAGCGCTTTACGTGAATGAACATTTTACTCGCCGGATCGTAGAAATGAATGCGAGCGAGAGCGAAACCTTTCTGGGTTACTTGACGCGCTGGGTACAAAGCCCGCGCTTCACCGTGAGATATAGTTGGGCCCCTGGGACCATTGCGATATGGGATAACCGCTGTACACAACATATGGTTCTAAACGATTTTGAAGGAGAACGAATCATTCATCGAGTAACGATTATGGGCGATCAGCCACGGAGAGCCTGTGATAGCAAGTATGAACCGTGGACGCGAAGAGGAAATAAATCCGATACAAGTCGTCAGGATCGTCAATTAAAAGATTATTATCATAGCCTGTCTCAAGCCAATTAATATAAGTAGCTACTGTGCGCTGTTTTTTTTTGGTTCGTGAATATTGACTACCTGAATTTGTTGGGTGGTGAGTCCTTCGTTGAGTGATCCCGATCTGAACCCAGTTAAATCTAGGCTGATGTACTTGTATCCTGCGCTTCGCAGTCCTTCATCGATCTTTGCTCGATATTTCATGGCCTTATTGAATTCGGATTCAATAACTTCAATGCGTGCTAGTTCTCCGTGATGTCTAACTCGAAATTGAGTAAACCCTAGAGCCTCTAGTATATTCTCAGATTGTTCGACCTGAGACAGAAGGTTTTCATCGATCGAGGTACCGTAGGGGAAGCGACTCGATAGACACGCAGATTGTGGCTTGTTGGCATTCTTTAGACCTAATTCCTTGGCTAAACTTCGAACATCGGCTTTCGTGAAAGCTGCTTCAACTAATGGCGAACAAACTTGATAATTTTCGGCCGCGATGAGTCCCGGGCGATGATCTCCTAAATCGTCAAGATTTGTACCGTTAAAAATGACTTCAATATTTTTTTCGTCACAGATGTCAGCTAAAGACGTATAAAGCGAGGTCTTGCAATGAAAGCATCGATTGATTGGATTACTTCTATAATCCGGTTTACTTAGTTCATCGGTCACGATGACTTCATGATTAATCCCCCAGGTGTTACCAAGGGATTCTGCTAGATTAAGGTCTGATCGTTTGAGGCTTGCTGATCCAGAAGTGACCGCAAGCGCCTTAGAACCTAATACCTCGGCAGCAACAAAGGCAACTAGAGAGCTATCAATGCCTCCTGAAAAAGCGATCACGGCGCTATCGTAGCGGTCGATTACTCGTTTAAGTTCTTTGTATTTACTTGAGATGTTCTTATCCACGATTGTCTCTATATACGATTAATCATATTGGCCAAGTAGCCAGCCCCAAAACCATTATCAATATTCACGACTGAAATTCCAGAAGCACAGCTTGTCAGCATGCCTAGCAGTGCCGCTACTCCTTCGAAAGATGCCCCATAGCCGACGCTTGTAGGAACGGCTATCACTGGGCTACTGACCAGCCCACCTACAACACTTGGCAACGCCCCTTCCATTCCTGCGACTACGACTAAAACCTTTGCGCGTCTAATCTCTTCTAGTCTCGCAAGCAGACGATGAAGGCCAGCAATACCTACGTCTGCGATGCGCAAAACTTGGCTGCCGAAGAATTGGGCGGTAAGCGCGGCTTCTTCGGCTACTTTATGATCTGAAGTGCCGGCAGAAACAATGGCCGCATAGGACTGAGTAAGCTCTATCGGTTTAAGATTAATGGTCAACAATTCGGCTTCTTCTGAGTAAATTGCCTGCTCTGGCAGGGATTTGGAAAGAGCAAGGTATTTTTCTTCTTCAATTCTTGTTACTAAGACGTTCGTTTCTTTAGCTAGCAGAACATCGACGATGTCCGATATTTGTTGGGCTGTTTTCCCTGAACCAAAGATGACTTCAGGTGCTCCTGTTCTCGCTTCGCGGTCGAAGTCGATGGTTGAGTGGCCAACATTTTGATAATAGCTACCATCAATTTTCTCAAGGGTTTCCTGTAGGTTGAAACGTCCCTCTTTGAAAGCATTGAGTACCTCTTCCCGGTTCACTTAAGCGATCTGTCTGCTTAACATTTTGTGGGTCGGTGCGCACCATTTGCTGATGTTTACACCTTTCGGACAAGCATTTTTGCAGGGCTCTCCTGAACAAGTCAGACAGGCACTGGCGGCGCTGCCTAATAGTGCATATTCATCTTTTGCAAACTCGAGGTCCTTATAATCGATGGCATACATGCGCGTTCGCATGACATCCGCAATCGGGACTTGCGCAGGACATGCACCTTCACAGCTGTTGCAGACTTGCTTGCAATAAGACATGCCATTCAGTTTTGCATATTGCTTCAACAACTGGCCGTCAGTTTGTGATAGTTGGTTGTCACCAGAGGCGACAAGAAATTCGTCGATGTCTTCGGTGGTTTTCATTGTGATGACCAACGCATCGACCTCGTGATTTGACAATACCCACTTGAAAGCTGCTTGAGAGTATGTCGAGCCATCTCTTTCATAGGGCCGCATGTCGTTCAATCGCGCACCCATCAAAGTCTTCATTGCAATCACGCCCACATCCATGCCTTTGGCTCTACTGATTGCCTTTGGGAGCGCTTCCTGGGTTGCTATCCAGTCGAATCGACGTGTGAGACCTTCGTAGAACTTTGGATCTTGGCCAAAGTTGTATGCGGTTAACATGATGTCGATCATG
Organism: uncultured Pseudomonadales bacterium; assembly: GCA_964647295.1. GTDB lineage: Bacteria > Pseudomonadota > Gammaproteobacteria > Pseudomonadales > Azotimanducaceae > UBA4421. The sequence goes on along the minus strand of CAZYHH010000026.1, from coordinate 6,064 downwards.
TCTTGATCTAGTGCATAATTGATACAGTCTACTAGATAGCCACCGTGCCCAGAAATACCGGTAAAGCGAATTTTGCCTTGTTCCTTTGCCTTTTCGATAAACGAAATCCACTCGGGATTGGCGACCACATTTACATCATTGACCGCGTGATTCATATAGATGTCTACATAGTCTGTTTTGAGACTTTCTAGTGATCTTTCCAGACGAGCCATCATCACTGATTGCGTTGTGTCTGGATTAATCATGGTTTTAGAGACAAGATAGGCTTGATCGCGTCGACCTTTTAAAGCGTTCCCGAGCACTTTTTCTGCTTGTCCTCTGGTATAGCCTTCGGCGGAGTCGAAGTAGTTGATTCCACGATCAAGCGCATGGTGAATCAGGTGCTCCTCTCCTGAGCGCAGTCGGCTTGTTCCGAAACTGATATCGGAAATCTTCAGATTGGTACGCCCTAGCCGTTTGTAGCTTTTCACTTCGCCATTAAAGTTTTGTGCAAAAGATTGGTGGCTTGTAGCTGTTATAGCTGCTGTAGCCAGCACGCCGGTTTTAAGGAAATCTCTTCGATTGCTCATCGACATTCTCGTTTATTTGATAGTTTAGTTAGCTTTCATAGTGGATTGCTTAGGCAGCTTCAAAGAGTCCTGCAGCCCCCATTCCCTTGCCGATACACATGGAGACAATCCCATATTTTTTTCCTCTGCGCTTTAGCTCTCTGAGCACCGATCCAGTTAGTCTGGCGCCGGTCATACCAAAGGGATGACCGATGGCAATCGACCCTCCGTTAACATTATAAATCTCGTTATCGATGCCTAGTCGATCTCGGCAATATAAACATTGACTGGCAAATGCTTCGTTAAGTTCGACTAGGTCAATATCGTTTAGGTTGAGTCCCAGGTAATCGAGAAGTTTGGGTATCGCAAACACCGGTCCTATGCCCATTTCATCGGGTTCGCAACCGGCGACCGTGAACCCCCTAAAATAGCCCATAATTTCAAGGCCTAGTTGCTCAGCCTTTTTCTCGGTCATTAACAGGGCTAGTGCTGCACCATCGGACAATTGAGAAGCGTTGCCTGCGGTGACCGATCCGCCTTCTTCAAAAGCGGCTCCTAGCGAGCTTAGTCCTTCCAGGGTGGTAGTGGGGCGATTACATTCATCTCGATCTACGATGCCTTCCACGGTTTGCGTTTCTTTGGTAGTTTTGTCGATTAATTTTTCCCATGAGACCTTCATCGGTACTATTTCTTCCTGGATAAATCCTTTTTCCGCTGCGGCTGTATATCTTTGTTGACTTTGAAGCGCATATAAATCTTGCGCTTCTCTGGTGACTTGATAACGTCTGGCGACGACTTCTGCTGTATTACCCATCGCCATGAAAATGTCGGGTTTGTTGTCCATTAAAATAGGATTTTCTGCGTGTTCTCCAGGGCTTCCTCGGTCGAGTCCAGTAATGGATTCAACGCCCCCAGCCATAATCATTTCGGCGCAGCCGCTAGCCAGTTGAGTTGCCGCGAAAGCTATAGAATTGAGTCCTGAGGAGCACGCGCGGCTGATGGTGGTTGCTGGTACAGTAATCGGTAAATTCGACAAGGCCACGGCATGTCTTGCTACATTGGCAGACTGTTCTCCAACCTGTCTTCCGCATCCCAGTATTACATCCTCTATTTGTTCAGGATCTACTGAGGGATTTCGTTCTAATAGAGCGTTAATACAGTGGGCTACAAGATCATCGGATCTTGTCAGATTGAAAGTTCCTCTGTGGGCTTTTGCGAGCCCGGTCCTGATGCAGTCGACAATGACTATATTTTCCATTTTTTCTTCCCCCTCTTATTCAGAGCTTAGAACAATTCTATTTTTTTTCAAAGATTCAACTTCCTCTTGTTCGCAATTAATCGATTCTAGGATTGAGTCGGTATGTTCGCCTAGTCTTGGTGCAGGGCCTTTCGGCCCAACATCGGTAGTGGTGAATCGCATAGGAATGTTAACGGTTGTATAGGCACCCATTGTCGGGTGCTCTATCTCTGGGAACATACCAAGTTGAATAGCATGCGGATCTTGAGGAACTTCGTCCAAAGATAGGACTGGCCCCCAGATCAAACCTGATTGATCGAATATCTTCCCCCAATCGTCTCTTGTTTTCGTTGAAAGCGCCTGATCAAACAATTCGATGAGTTGAGGCATGAGCTTATAGCGAGCACTTGAATCGATAAACCGTTCGTCTTCTATCAAGTGTTCTAAGCCAATCGCTGAACAGATTTTTGGCCAATAGACTGAGTCGGGCATCATGTTCAAGACTACCCATTTACCGTCACCACAAGGAAACCGATTAGCGGTAATTGCAAGCATGTGAGATCGATCTCGTTTACGTACCGGAGCCTTGTCAATTGCGGTAACTGCATAGTCTGATGCTTGAGTCCACACCGCGGTTTCATATAAAGAAGTTTCGACTACTTGTCCAATTTTGGTTTTTTCGGCTTGCCGTAGCGCGGCTAGAATAGAGCCGACGAGGGCAAGCCCTGTTGTGTGATCGCCTTGAGCAGGCCTGGCCATTGGCACAAGCCCATCCTCACCTTCTCGCTGAGCGTCGTACAGGCCGGATCGGCCAAAAAATGCAGTGACATCGTAGCCTGGTCTTAGCGCATCGGGACCCGTTGTACCATACCCTGTTAATGTGGCGTGAACCAATGAGTCGTTGTATTTAAAAAGGCTTTCTGGATCTAAACCATACTTTTTTTGTCGCGCAATCAGAAGGTTACACATAAAGACTTGTGCCTTAGAGACGAGTTTTTTTACAAGATTCGAGCCTTCTTCTGTATCAATAGCGATGGCGATTGACTTTTTTCCTCGATTGTCTACGTCGAACTGGAAATCATAACCTTTGATTTCTTCAGAAAACTCGTCTCCCTTTATTGGTCTACTCATGTCTCTCATGGGATCGCCTGTCAAGGGCTCGATTTTGATTACGTTAGCACCGAGATCTGCCAGGATAGCTCCGGCGCTTGGAGCAGCCATCCAATTGTCTATTTCAATGATGGTGATATCGTCTAGTGGAGCACTCATAAATCTCTCTTAATTGAATGTTTAGTTGTTTCTGAATCGTTTGTATTCAAGCCGATTCAATGAATTTAGTACATTTGATTTTTCTAAAAGAAATTAATTTTGACAAGCTCTAGAGAAATCTGTCCCTTAGGGTCACATTTTAGCTCTATCGCCTCAAGGAGAATCTGATCGGAGAGGTAGGATTCGAAGCTTGATTCGGAAAAGGGTGCGATGTCTGATACTTCGATGTCTAAAGAGAATCCTTCAACTATAGGGAGTAATGTGACAACTTCGGCTTTGGGAAGCATGTCGAGAATTTCATGTCTTAAGTTTTCTTTGCTTTCTCGATTCGCATCGACTCCTCTGACCAGGTACTTGATTTTGCATGACGTAGGGGTGGTCATCTATTTTGAACCTGAATCTGCTTCTGTGGGCTCTCGCATAACCAAAAACAAATCGCACCAATCAGTGACGCAAAGGCCATTAAGGTGAACGCGATTTCGTAGTTTCCATAATAATCATAGAGGATACCGCAAATGATCGGGCCAAAGGTCATTCCAATCATTACTACGAGTGACGAAAAACCCATTATCGTTCCAAAGGATTTTGGCCCAAAATAATCAGCACGTAAGGCGACCATCAACGGGCCTCTGATTCCCCAGGCGATCCCGTGAAAGATAGCAAACGCTATAATCCACAGGAAGTTGCTCGCATAAGCAATGGCTATCAATCCTAGGAAATGGCCAATCATGCAAAAAATAACCAAACGCTGCTTGTCGTACTTATCCCCTAAGTACCCGCCCAGAAAGATTCCTATTAACTGTAATCCGGTCATTAGTGAAAAAGCGATGCTTGCCTCTCGTAACGAATAGTTCAGTACATTCGTCAGGTGAGGGATTAGATGGGCAAGCATCGAACTCACCGCTAGCAGGGAAAGGCTATGACCTGTCGATAGGAACCAAAAGGAACGTTCTTTGACCGCCTCTCGCCAGGTAAAACTTCTTACCGGAACATGATTTTCTGTTTTCTTATTATCGTCGATTTTTTCTGTCATACCATCCGCTGTAAGTCCAACATCAGAAGGCCGGTGAAAGATCAGACTGATCAGTGGAAGTCCTGCTAATAAGATTACGGCTCCAGAGATAATGCCCATCTGTCGCCAACCGAATGCTTCGAGGCCTATCGCCATCAATGGCACGCACAGTCCCCCAAGAGAAAATCCTAGCTGAGACCAAGCGATTGCTTTGGCTCGGTGTCGATCGAACCAATGTACGATGGGGACCATAAGGGTTGCCCAGCCTCCTAGACTGCTACCCAACGCGATAAGAATAAAGGCGATAAAGTAGGTCGGAATCGAATTGACTTGGCTGAACAAAAAAAATCCGATCGCAAAGATCACTAATCCAATTGTTAGAATCTTACGCGGGCCGAAACGATCGACCAGCCATCCTTGAATGGGGCCGAGCAATCCGCTTTCAAGACGGGTTAGAGCAAAAGCAAGAGATAATATGGTCATGCTCCAACCAAACTCTGCCTGCAGAAGTACAGTATAAGCACCATAGGAGTGCATCCAAGTCACAGCGGACAGCCATTGAATGGCCGCACAAGCTAAGACCATCACCCAACCGTAAAAGAGTTTACCCCCGGGTCTGAATACTTCGTTTACCTTTGGTTTTAAAGCAGAGAACCAATCAAACATCGCTCATTCTAAACCTTCTAGGCGCATTACTGATATATTTGCTCGGTATATTTTTGGGATTACGGGTTTGAAAGCTGAAACATTGCTGCCACTGGGTAAGCTAGATCCTGGATTGAGGGCACCTGAAGGCTCGCTTGATTACTCGTCAGTCAAAGGTGATGCTCGCTTGGTGGATCGTCTTGGTTATTACGCTCTGTTAATGGAGGAGACCAAAGATGATCCTTTCCAGGTTTTATCTTTGGCGGCGAATTGTTCTGAGAGAGTCAGGATAGGCACCTCGGTTGCGATAGCTTTTGCTCGAAGTCCTTTTACGTTGGCTCAATCGGCCTGGACTGCTCATAAAATCAGTGGAGGGCGTTTCGAGCTAGGTATTGGCTCTCAGGTTAAAGGGCATATCCGCAGACGCCACGGTCTGGAGTGGCATCCGCCGGTGCCATGGATGAAAGATTACGTTGGAGCGCTGCGGGCAATTTGGGAGAGTTGGGAAGATCAAACCCCATTAGAATATGAGTCAGAGCATTACAATCTTAATTTGAATGTGCCTTTATTTACTCCATCATCGTTAGAGATGCATCCGATCCCAATTCATATAGCCGCGGTGAATTCGGGAATGTTTAAACTTGCGGTTGAAATCGCAGAGGGCGTTCGTCTTCACCCCGTGTGTGGTGCGAAGTACATATCAAACATTCTCTTGCCACTAATCAGCGAAGACCAGCCAAATAATTTCGAGATATGTTTAAAGCCTTTGGTTGCTTCAGCAAGGGACGAAAAGACTTTGAGTGCACGTAAGGAGATCGTAAGAGAGCGTCTTGCTTTTTATTTATCTACGCCGGCATATTCGAGGGCGTTTGAGGTATACGCAATTGAGGATTTATGTGCCCATATGAATTTGTTGTCTCGAGAAACTCGCTGGGACGATATGGCTAAAATGGTAACGGATGAACTGTTGGAAGAGATTGCCATCGTGGGGCTTTATGGTGAGTTGGCAAAAAAAATTGAAAAACGCTACGGGGCCTTTTTGGATCGAATTGAGTTAAGTATTCCGATCAATAGTTTAGAAGATGAAGAAGAGTTAGGACAGATTATTTCAGATCTGGGAGATGTGAGGTGAGAGGAGCGACGCGCGACGCACTAGTACTGTCTGGGGGTGGCGCTAGGGCTGCCTATCAGGTTGGTTGCTTGCGTCAAATTAGTAGAGAGATTCCAGAGTATCGCCCGCAAATCATCACAGGTGTTTCTGCTGGCGCCATTAACGCGGTCTATTTGGCTTCCTACCAGGGCCAATGGCTAAATGCTGTGGATTCGCTAATTGAAACTTGGTTAAAACTTGAA